>DASXJW010000112.1:0-1536 GCA_036497165.1 Solirubrobacteraceae bacterium | reverse complement strand
ATCCTTTTAATCCGCTGGTTGTGGTTTCGAGTCCCACAGGGCCCACCCTCGCTGACCAGCAAGTATATGACGGTCGACCCGATCGTCGAGACGCGTGTGACACGACCCAGAGTCGTGCTCCACCTGGAAGCCAAGGCTGCGATCGCTGCACCGATGTCGTAAACGATGACCTCACGCTGACCGGGGCCGGGCCCCCAGGGGGCGCTGTCCTCCGCGTGCCTCCGCCGCTGCGCGGGCGCGCATGGAAGTCGTTCCTGGACCGTGGCCGGATCGCCGCGTCGCTCTCGGACACTGTGGGGCCATGGATGAGGTGGTGGCGGTCATCGGCGCCGGGAACGTCGGGTGCGCGCTCGCTGCGGACTTGGCGATGAGGGGCGTCGAGGTGCGCCTGTGCACGCGGTCCACGGCACGGCTGGCTCCGCTGCGAGCGGCGGGAACGCTCACGGTCACCGGGGAGGTGAGCGGGTCCGTCATGCTCCCGCCGACGACGACCTCGGTCCGCGACGCGCTGGCCGGGGCCAGTGTGGTGGCGCTGACCGTCCCTACCCCGGCCCTGCCCCACTACGTGCCCGCGCTGGTCGCCGAGTTCACGAGCGAGCAACTTCTATGGCTCGATCCCGGACACAGTGGCGGCGCCCTCTACGTCGCTGCCGAGTTCGCTCGTTCTGGCCGGCGCGCACCACTGATTTGTCAGCTCTCCACGGCATCGCACGGGTCGCGTATGTCGGGACCCGCAAGCGTCGGCGTTTTCCGGCTACCGGAAGCGCTGCTGGCGGCGTTCCCTGGGCGCCGAGTCGCGGAGTGCCACGAGCGGATCGACGGTCTCCTCCCCGGCCGGTACTCCCGAGCAGCGACGGTCGTCGAGCTCGACCTGATGAACATCAACGCCGTCATGCACCCCGCGCAGATGATCGGCAACGCGAGCTGGATCGAGGCGACCGCGGGCGACTTCTGCATCTACCAAGAGGGGACAGGACCCGCCGTCGGCCGGTTCATGGATGCGGTAGACGCCGAACGACTGGCCATCGCTGGATGCCTGGGTCTACCCGCGGCGCCCTTCGTGGACATCCTCTGCCGGGCCGGGTTCACAACGCCGGAGGCCGCCCGCCTCGGCCGTGCTCACGCTGCGCTGAGCGCGGGCGATCCGATCCGGGAGGTCAAGGCCCCGCCCTCGTTGGACCACCGCTACCTGCATGAGGACGTCGGCTGGGGTCTGGTGCCCTGGACCGCGCTGGCCACCGCCGCCGACGTCGGGACCCCCACCATGAATGCGCTCATTCACCTCGCCGGCGTGGCGAACCAGGTCGACTACCTGTCGCTGGGCCTGGGCCTCGACCGGATGGGGCTGGCCGACATGGGTCCGGAGCGGATCATGACCTACGCCCGGACGGGGTCGTGAGAATCCGTCCCATCAGTCCGCGCCGCAGCGCCTCACGCGCATGCTGACGCCGAGCTTGGAAGCGCGGCGAAGACGTGGCACAGCCAAGGGCCCTTCGGCTCGCGCGAGCGACTGAGCCCGGGGCCTTCGATCCAGCC
>DASXJW010000111.1:0-33435 GCA_036497165.1 Solirubrobacteraceae bacterium | reverse complement strand
TGCTGGCCGCGACGATGGTCGCCCCGATCACGCCGCCGATGAGCGCGTGGCTCGAGCTCGACGGGATCGTGAAGTACCAGGTGATGAGGTTCCACATCATCGCGCCGATCAGGGCGGCGAGCACGAGGAGCAGCCCGCCGTTGCCGGCAAGCACGGCGGGGTTGACGATCCCCTTGGCGATCGTGGCCGCCACGCTGATCGAGATGAACGCGCCCGCGAAGTTCAGGCAGGCGGAGATGATGACGGCGACCTTGGGCTTCAGCGCGCCCGTCGCGATGGACGTCGCCATCGCGTTGGCCGTGTCATGGAAGCCGTTTGTGAAGTCGAACGCCACTCCCGCGACGATGACCAGGATGAGCACCAGATCGGACCCCATGCGGGGTGGAGAGTGACATTTCTAAGAGCCCTTTAAGTAACCGGCCTGTGAACGCGACGCGGGTTTTGCGATTACTCGGTGGAGCTGAATTCCCAGATCGCGATGCCGAGCATGCCGAGCCCCAGGATCACGATGACGGCTGCCTCCAGCAGGGTCGGCACCCGCCAGCCGAACCAGGTCACGCCGGAGTTGAGCGCGTGCTGGGCGGCAGGGGAGACGTGGATGTGGCTGAACACGGCCCGCCGCATCGGGTCGACCGCGTAGGTGAGCGGATCCAGCCGGTTGAGGATGCCCAGCCACGTGGCCAGGCCCGCCACCGGGAACAGCGCCCCGGAGATGAAGAACATCGGCGTGACGATCATCTGCATCACGCCCATGAACGACTGCATCTGCTTGATCCGGGCCGCGATCATGATGCCGAACGCCGTGATCGAGAAGGCCAGCAGCAGCTGCAGGACGAAGACCTCGATGATCATCACGGCGTTGTAGGGCACGTGCACCAGCGGGGCGATGAGGATGATGACGATGCCCTGGATGCACGCCACGCTGGCGCCGCCCAGGCACTTGCCGATGACGATGGAGCTGCGCCGGATCGGCGCCACCATCATCTCCCGCAGGAAGCCGAACTCGCGGTCCCAGACGATTGACGCCGCCGAGAACATGGCGGTGAACATGACCGCGACGCAGAGGATGCCGGGGTAGATGAAGGTCTTGAGGCTGACCCCGTGCGTGCCGGCGGCGGCGACGGTCTGCAGGCCGGTGCCGAGCACGAACAGGAACAGGAACGGCTGGACCAGCGTCGTCACCATGCGCAGCCGATCCGCCCGGTAGCGGATCAGCTCGCGGCGCCAGACGATCTTGATCGCCCGCAGCTCGGAGCGCAGGCTGCGCTGCGGGACCGAGACGCGGACGATCGGCGTCTGACTCGGCGGCGAGCTCTGCGCCGGGCTGGGGATGCCGGTCGTGGTGCTCATCGCCGGCCGCCGCTCATCATCTGCATCATCACGCGGTTGCGGTGCTTGGAGGAGTCCTCCTCGGCATCGCGGATGGTCGTCCCGGTGTAGGACATGAAGACGTCGTCCAGCGTCGGACGTGACACGCTCACCGAGCGGATGGGCAGCTCGAACTCGGCGAACAGCCGCGGCACGAACTCCTCGCCCGCGGCCACGCCGAACGTGACCGCCCCTTCGCTGATCTGCGCCTCGATCTCGAACTGACGGCGCAGCGCCTCGAGGGCCGCCTCGTTGTCATCGGTGTGGATGGTGACCCGGTCGGTGCCGACGCCCGCCTTGAGCGCATCGGGCGAGTCGAGGGCCACGATCTCGCCGTTGTCCATGATCGCGATCCGGTCACACCACTCCGCTTCGTCCATGTAGTGGGTGGTCATGAAGATGGTGATCTCCTCGCGCTCCTTCAGCTCCCGGATGTACGTCCAGATCGATCGCCGGGTCTGCGGGTCCAGGCCGATGGTGGGCTCGTCCAGGAAGAGCACACGCGGCGAGTGCATGAGCCCGCGCGCGATCTCCAGGCGCCGCCGCATGCCTCCGGAGAAGGTGCCGACGACCGAGTCCTTGCGGTCCCACAGACCGACCATCTCCATCACCTGCTGCATGCGCGGCCGGACCAGGTCGGACTGGACGCCGTAGAGCTCGGCGTGCAGCTGCAGGTTCTGCGCCGCGGTGAGGTAGCCGTCCAGCGTTGGGTCCTGGAAGACCAGGCCGATGTTGCGGCGCACGTCGTCGCGTTCGCTCACGACGTCGTGGCCGGCGACCTGCGCCCGGCCCGAGGTCGGCGTGGCCAGCGTGCACAGCATGTTGATCGTCGTCGTCTTGCCGGCCCCGTTGGGACCCAGGAAGCCGAACACCTCGCCGGAGGCAACCTCGAAGTTCACGCCACGCACCGCCCGTACCTCGCCAAAGGTCTTGGCGAGGTCGCGGACGGCGATGGCCGGAGCGGTGGCTCCGTTGGCGCCGAGTGACGTCATCGGGTCTGTACGTTAGCCCGCGTCACGCCTCGGACTCGTCGCTCTCGTCGGCGGCGGTCTGCTCGGCATCGGCCGCGTCCTCGGCGAGGATGCGGTACAGCGCCCGGCGTGTCTCCAGCAGGAGCTCACTGGCCTGCGCTCGCTGGCGATCCGTGCCGGCCTGCCCGACCTGCCAGGCGGCGGCGGCGATACCGGCGATCGCGGACTTTAGGTCCTTCGCCGACGGCTCGTCGTCGCCCAGATCCCACGGGGCGGGCTCGTCGGCGCGGGTCTCGAGGTGCCCCCGGCCCGCGTCGGTGATCTCGAACCGGCGGGCGCCCTCGGCGTCCGCTGACCGGATCAGGCCCTCGTCCTCGAGTTGCGCCAGCGTGGGGTAGACCGAGCCAGGGCTCGGGCGCCACCGTCCTTGACTGCGCTCCTCGATGGTCTGCATCAGCTGGTAGCCGTTGGCCGGGTCCTCGGCCAGCAGCCGCAGCAGCGCCAGGCGTACGTCGCCCCGGCGCGCCCGGCCGCGACCACGGGCCCGGCCGCCTCCGCGTCCGAAGGGCCCCGGGCGGCCGAACGGGCCGCCGCCCATGCCGCGGCGCCACTCGACGAGCTGCTCGAGCTCCTCGGGCGTGGGTCGCTTGCCCCGCGGGTCACCGCGGGAAAACAGCCAGTTCGCCGTGTCGTGGTCGTGATGGTGGTGGCGGTGGCCCTTGCGGCGACCGCCTCGTCCGGTCCACTCCTCGGCGAACCGGTCCTGCATCGCCCAGGCGCCTCGCCCGGGCCAGTTCTGTGCGTATGCACCAGTCATAGGTGGTCCCTTCATGTTGCTTTGCGTCTATCGTCGGTGTATCGGACGATACGTAACGATATATCGCAAACTGTCGTTTGTCAAGTGGGTTCGTGGGGGCGTCGGCGTGGGGGGCACGACGCGGGCGTACGTCAACGACTGGCAATGAAGGAGGCGGATGGGGGCGCGGCGGCGGCAGCGAGGCAGCACGCGCTCGCAAACGACGGTTTCCTTGCGCGGTCGGCGGTTAAACGCCCACTGTGAATGAATGCGGTCGTTAGCTGCCCGGGATCGCACACGCGCGCCAACTGAGAGCCACGCGTGCAAGATCCACGTCGTCTGGAGTTCGGCCGCCGGCCGAACCCACCGCTTCAGTGCCGCCGTTGACGTGCGCCCGCGTCGTGCCCCGACGCTGAGCGTCAGCCGCGGCTACTCAGGAAGAGCCCGCGCCGCCCGAGCCGGAGCCCGCGCCAGGGCCCCCGCCCCGATTGCGCAGCCAATCGGAGATCTGCTGGCTGACGTCGCCCACCTGGGACCCGAGGTTGGTGACGTTCTCGCCGAGTTCGGCAAACAGGGCGCGGAAGCGCTCGCTGTAGTACTCGAAGGCGTCGGAGGCCTCGGCGCGGACGTCGGTCTCATCGCTCCGGCGGCGGTACTCGCCGCGGACGATCCGGTCGTACTCGCCGCTCTGCACCCATTTCATGACCTCGGAGACCCGGCGCACCGAGTAGGAGTGGGTGGCGTTGATCTCGTTGAAGAAGCGGCGGATGCGGTCGTGGCTGTCCTCCCAGTTCTCGTACTCCATGGCCTGGGCCATGAACGCGTCGAGGTCGAGCTGCTCGGCGGGCAGGCCCGCCGCCACCACCATCAGCGCCCGGCACACGATGCGCGGGTCGCGCACCGCCACCGTGGCGGCGCGGTCGCAGCTGAGCTCGGCGGCGCGGCGCCATTCGAGCAGAACGGCACGCACGGCGCGCAGGGGCAGGCCGAGGAGCGGCAGGGAGCCGGTGGCCGACAGCAGGATGTTGAGCGCGGTGATGTAGAGGACGTGGTCGGAGAGGATGTGCCCGAGCTCGTGGGCCAGGATGACGCGCTGCTCGCCCGGGCCCAGCTTGTCCAGCAGGGTGGAGCCGACCACGATCATCGGCTTGCTGGAGCCGATGGTCACGGCGTTGAAGTACAGGGCGGAGGTGACGTAGAGCTCGTAGTCCTCGGGCATGTCCAGGATGTGCCGGACGCCCTGGTAGGACGTCCACAGCTCCGGCAGCTGGCGGTCCGACGCCTTGATCGAGTTCCCGAGGTACATCTGTCGCAGCGCGCGCTCGTAACTGAACTCGACGAGCTTGCGCACGACGGTGTCCATCATCGGGATCGACTTCAGCGCCGCCGTCGCGGCGCGGTCGGCCGGGTGCTCGTAGGCCTTGGACGAGATCTCCGGGTAGGGCTCGATCGCTTCGGGGAGCGTGTCCGGCATGGCTGAGGTCAAGCCTACAGGCGGCGGACCGGCGGTCAAAGCCACAATGGACGGGGATGGGAGCGGCGCGCGCCATCCGCACATTCCCCGGCTCCGTGGCCGAGGTCGAGCGCTGCTGGTATGACACAAGCCGCTGGGCCTCGTGGGTCGACGGGCTGGACCGCGTCGTCGCCACCGCCGGATCGTGGCCGCAGGTCGGGGGCGGTGTGACGTGGGAGTCGGGCCCCGCCGGCCGCGGCCGGGTGGCCGAGCGGGTCCTCGCCTACGGACCCGGCGAGGGGCAGGCCGTCGACGTCTCCGACGACTCGGTCACGGGGCGACAGACAGTGGCCTTCGCCGTGGTGCCCGCGGGCGTGCAGGTCACGCTCGAGCTCGAGTACCGGCTCCACCGCCGCTCCCCGCTGACCCCGGTGCTGGACGCGCTGTTCATCCGTCGCCAGATGACGCAGTCACTGGACCGGACGCTGGCGCGCTTCGAGGCCTGCCTGCGCGCCGGGCGCGGTCCGGCCGGCCTCCCGTAGCCGCGGGAGGCCGGCCACACCGGGCAGGTCAGCGAACCCTGTACCGGTAGGGGATCGTGGCCACCTCGTCGCCGCTGAAGGTGTCGAGGCTGAAGGTGTCCACGCCCAGGAAGCCGCGGACCGTCTTGCCACGATGCCCGCTCGGGGTGAAGGTGACCGTGATGGTGCCCGTCTGACCAGGGTCGAGGCTGAGCGGGGTGTAGGGCGCGGTGGGATCGACGGTCTGCGCCCACACGTCCCCGGCGGTCGACGTGACCTGGGCGTCGAACGGGTTGGTATTGGCCACCGCGGCCAGGGTCACCGCCCCTCCCTTGGCCACACCGGTACTTCCGAACGGCCCTTGAGCCTCCGGGAGCCCGAAGAAGAACCCCGGATTGATCTCGGGCGCCGTGATGCGGGTCACCGCGGCATTGCCGAAGGACGGCCCGATCGCGTCGGGGTTGCCGAAGTTCGACTCCGCCTCCAGCACGATCGGCATGTTGCCCTGGGCGAACACGCTCAATGAATTGGTCCCGGGCGGGACCAGCCAGTTGGGCTGGGTGGTGAACGAGAGTGGCAGGCCGACGTTGTTGGTGTCAGAGCCGACCAGCAACTGCTGCTCGCGCCCGTCCAGGCGCGGATCGAGGAAGTAGTCCTTGCGGATGTTCCCTGTGTTGGTCACCTGCACCGTCGCCGTCACCGGCTGCCCGGCGCGCAGCCCGTGGCGATGGCCGTTGGGCACCCCGCTGGCGGTGATCTGAGGCGGCGTGAACGAGATGTTGCCCTGGAACGGCTCGGTGAGGCGTTCTCCGGTGAGCGGACCCCAGACGAGCAGGGTCACCGTCCACAGGCCTCCCTGGGGATGCCCGCGGAAGAACTGCATGTTCGGGCCGTAACCGAGGAAGTTCTCACCGGCGTCCGACAGGGTCGTCGACTGGATGTCGAGCGGTTCGCCGTTGGGGTCGGTGAGGAAGCCGACCAGGTGATAGTTGGGATCGGCGAGCTTGACGCCCAGGTTCAGCGACGGCCTGCCCCACGGCACCCAGAACTGATAGGTGAGCGTCTGGCCGAACACCGAGGTGTCCGCGCCGCCGGTGAGGTTGCCGTTGAACTGACCGCCGCCGCGGCTGATGGGCACCAGCGAGCGGACGATGATCGGGATGCTCCCGTCGTCCGCAGAGCCGGTGTCGAGGCGCAGGCGGTAGCCCCTGTCGCCGGCCGGCCCGCTGGTCACCTTCACGTGGAAGGCTCCTGACTGGCCGGGACGGAGCGTCAGCGACGCGGGAAAGACCGAGCCGGTTCCGGTGCTGTGGAAGTCCTCCGTGGAGTAGGCGAACTGCACGGCGCCGTTGTAGACCGCGGAGTTCTTGATGGTGAAGATCACCGCCGTCCACTGACCGGCGTCAGGCCGGCGCACCTCGACGTGGCCGACGCCGCCGTGGTCTGAGCCGAGCAATGAGTAGGCCGCCACCTGGCCCTGCGGATCGAACAGGGTCTCGAACACCGCCGTGCCGGCCGGCTCTGCCTGCGTGGGGGAGGCGTTCCAGGTGATGTCCCCATTGAGATAGTCCGCCCCCTGGGGAACCGTGAAGGTGTGCACGGCGTAGGAGTCGGTGTTCCCCTCGCCGTCGACGAACGTCGGCGAACCGCTGTCGAGCGTTACCGAACCGGTGTCACTGGACGCCGGCGTCGGGTTGCCGACGATGGCCGGCGTGACCGTTCGCGTGCTGGTGCCGGCGTTGGTCACATTGACGTCGAACCGCGGCGACTCCCCGGCGTCGACCGTCGCGTTCAGGGCCGTCTGGCGGACGAGCAGCGAGTTGCCGGTCGGCGTCCCGCCGTTGACCGACTCCGCCAGCTGGACGGCCTTGAGCGTGTTGACCAGGCCCGCGCCCTCGCGCTCCGCCGGCGCTCCCAGGTCCTGGGCGGAGCTGACGATGATCTGCTTGACCAGCTGCGGGGACGGCATGCTGCCGTTGTGGGTCTTGGCGTAGGCACTCATCACCAGCGCCGCGGTACCGGAGGTCTCCGGCGCCGACGCGCTCGTCCCTCCCGCGGCCCAGATCGGCGACGGAGCGCCGCCGCGGTCGATGTCACCACAGCCGGTGAAGTGCGTGGTGTCGATCGAGCACAGGGACCAGCCGCGGTCTCCCGGGGCCACCACGCTGACGGTGCCGGGCGCGAGCTGGTTGAAGCCGTCGGAGCTGAGCGCGGTGATGTTGTTGTTCTCCCAGCCACCCGGCACGAGCTGGGTGCCGTAGCGGGTCGTCTGGCGATACACGCGATACGTGGTCGTGCCGCCGACCGAGATCACGTTGGGATCGGTCGCCGGCGAGCCGATGTTGTTGAACGGCCCGCTGTCGCCGCTGGACACCACGACGGTCACGCCGGCGGCGATCGCCGCATCGTCGGCCATCGTGACCGGGTCATCGGCCCCGTTGGGCTGCGGATTGCCGCCGAAGGACTCGTTGAGGATGTTGACGTGGTCATGCAGGACGGCCCACTGGATGGCCTGAATGATCGTCGAGTTGAAGAACCCCGGTCCCGAGCCCTGCATGTTCATCACGGCCAGGCTCGCGCCCGGGGCGAAACCGTCGATCTTGATGTTGCAGCCGGGCGGCAGAGGGTGCGCGGGATTGACGAAGTTTGAGAGGTCATAGCTCTGGCTGCCCTGTGAAGCGATCGTCCCGGCGTCCAGGAAGGCCTCGCGCCCGTCGGTGGGCGCGCTGGTCCCGTACCCGCTGAAGTCCTGGTAGTCGAAGATCACGTGCGACCCGTCCGGCCGGATGAGGTCCGCGTTGTTGGGATCGATGCCGTCGGCCAGGATCCCCACCTTGACGCCGCTTCCGTCGGTGATGTGCGCTGCGGCAGCGGCGTTCATGACCTCCCTGGCCTCGGGCTCGATCAGCGGCTGGGCGGGATTGGACGGGCAGACTTGCTGCGGCCCACTGGAGGCCACCTTCGCCGTCTTGGCGCTCGAGGCCCGGGCGGGTAGCGCCGGACCGGGGCCGCTGCCCAGTGAGGTGAAGTGCCGGAGCGTGTCGGGGACGACCGCTCGGACGGCGGGATTGACCTGGAGGTGCTTGACCTCGGCCGCGGAGATCGTCGCCGACATCGCGTTGATGATCGAGAAGCTCCTGACGTTGTGAGCGTGCAGCCGCGTCAGCTCGGCGCGCACGCCGGCCTGGGAGGCGAAGGCGGCGGCGGTGCGCGCCCGCGCCCCGCGGGCGGTCGCGGGTACCCGACCCAGCTGAGTGCGGAAGATGATGATCGACCGCTTGTTGGCGAGGGCCGACAGGCGCTTGATCTCGGCCGCTGAGAGCCGTGTGCGCGTCCCCCGGATGACGTGGTGGTTGCGCGTGTGGGCGGCCAGGGCCATACCCCCTGCGGTCAGCGAAACGAGCACGGCGGCCGCGAGCAGTACGGCGGCCAGCCGGAAGCGAGAGCGAGCGCTCATCCGTCCATCCCCTCCCAAGAAAAGAAGCAGCAGGGTCACATAACAGCCGCGCTCCCATGCGCGGCTTCCATCCGGACCTTCAGTCTGTGATGGCCGGCAGGAGGTTGTCAAGAGCGGTGGACGGAATCGACAGCATCCTCGTCAACAAAGGCAAGTTATTGGGGGCCGGGTCGCGATCCGCTACGGTCCGCGCGGCATGTTCGTCTTCAAAGCGGCCGTGGTCGGAGCGGGCACGATGGGCGCCGAGATCGCTCACGTCATCGCCTCGGCGGGGATCCCGGTCGTGCTCAAGGACCTCGAGCCCGAACGGGTCGAGGCCGGTGTGGCCCGGGCCCGCTCGCTGTGGCAGGCGCAGGTGGACGGCGGGAAGCTCGAGGCGGCCGAGCTCGAGCGCCGGGCCGGTCTCATCACCGCCGCGACCGATTACGCCCCCTTCGGCGACGTCGACTTCGCCATCGAGGCGGTCCCGGAGCGGATGGAGGACAAGCACGCCGTGTTCTCCGAGCTCGATGAGGCCACGCCGGGGCACGCGATCCTCGCCTCCAACACCTCGGCGCTGTCGATCACCGAGATCGGCCAGGCCACGATCCGTCCCGACAAGGTCGTCGGTTTCCATTTCTTCTTCCCGGCCACCCAGAGCCGCCTGGTCGAGGTGGTGGAGGGCGAGGACACCTCCACCGAGACCGCTCAGGCGGCCGCCGCCTTCGCCCAGGCGATCCGCAAGGCGCCCATCCGCTGCGCCGACGCGCCCGGGTTCGTGGTCAACCGGATCCTCAACGCCGGGGTCACCGAGCTGTGGCGCGCGCAGGAGGAGAGCGGCGTGGACGTCGAGGCGTTCGACCGCATCCTCGGCGAGGCCGCGCCGTCCAAGCTCGGCCCGTTCTTCATCGCCGACCTGCTCGGCCTCGACACCGTCGTCCACGTCGCCGAGCACATGCGCGACTGCTACGGCGACCGCTTCCACGTTCACGCCCGCATGCGCGAGCTCGTCGACGACGGCCGGCTCGGCGCCAAGACGGGGCAGGGGTTCTATGACCACCGGGGCTGAGCTCGACGCTGCCGCGCTTCTCGAGCGCTACACGCTCAAGACGTTCGTCGAAGCCTGCCTCATCCTCGAGGAGGGCGTGGCCTCGGCCCGGGAGATCGACTTCGGGATGATCGCCGGGGCGAGCGGCGCGCCACCGCTGGCCGGCGCCGACCAGACCGGGCTCGATGAGATGGTGCGACGCCTGGAGGCCGCCGCCGCCGGCGAGTGGGGCGAGGCGTTCCTGCCGCCCACGATCCTGCGGCGGCTGGTGGCCCAGGGACGTCTCGGGGTCAAGAGCGGGCAGGGCTTCTTCGCCTACCCGCGCCCCGACGCCGGCTGGGAGGAGCGGCCGGTCAAGCTCGAGTCCCGGGGCGAGGTCGCGATCGCCTGGCTGGATCGCCCGCCGGCGAACTCGCTGTCGCCCGAGATTCTCGAGACGATCGCAGAGCTGTGGGAGCATGTTCGCGCGGCCGACGGGATCCGCGTGCTGGTGTTCGCCTCGGCCAACCCAATGCTGTTCTGCGCCGGGGCCGACATCAAGGCCTTCCAGAAGCTCGATGCCACGACATGCCGTGAGCTGGTGGACAGCGCCCACGCACTCTTTCGGTCATTCCAGACAAGCCCGGTGGTGACCATCGCCGCGGTCAACGCCGCCGCGCTGGGCGGCGGCTGCGAGCTGGCCATGGCCTGCGATCTGCGGCTCGCGGCGGACTCGGCGGCCTTCGGCCAGCCCGAGGTCAACCTCGGGATCATCCCCGGCTTCGGCGGCACCCAGCGACTGCCCCGGCTCGTCGGCTCCGCCCGGGCGCTCGAGCTCAACCTCGTCGGCGATGCCATCGGCGCGGCCCAGGCCTACGAGATGGGCCTGGTCAACCGCGTCGTCCCCGACCACGAGCTGCTGGACACCGCGCTGGCTTGGGCGCGCAAGCTCGCCGGGCAGGCGCCGCTGGCGGTCGGCGAGATCAAGCGCGTGTCGGGCGCCGACGACCTGGACGCCGGCATCGCAGCCGAGAAGGACGGCTTCGTGACGGCGTTCACCTCCGCTGACGGGCGGGAGGGGATCGCGGCCTTCCTGGGCAAGCGGCCGCCGCATTGGAAGGGGGCGTGAGCGGCGCTCGCGTCGCCGAGCTGATCCGCAGGGCCGGGAGGGTGGTGGCGCTCACCGGCGCCGGCATCTCGGTGCCGTCGGGCATCCCCGACTTCCGCTCGCCGGGAACGGGGCTGTGGGAGAACGTCGATCCGATGGAGGTCGCCCATATCGACGTCTTCCGGCGCGACCCCGAGCGCTTCTGGCACTTCTACGGCCAGCGCTTCCAGACGCTCGAGGACAAGGAGCCCAACGGCGCCCACCGGGCGCTGGCCCGCCTGGAGGAGGCCGGTCTGCTCAGCGCGGTGATCACCCAGAACATCGACCGGCTCCACGCCAAGGCCGGCAGCCGCGCGGTGGTGGAGGTGCACGGCTCGATCGCTCACTCCTCCTGCCAGAGCTGCGGAGCGCGGTACCCGCTCGCAGGCGTCCGGGGCCGCCAGGCGGCAGACCCCACCGGGATCCCCCGCTGCAAGTGCGGAGCGCCGCTCAAGCCCGATGTGGTCCTGTTCGGCGAATACCTGCCCGTGGGCGCGCTGACGCGCGCCGAGCACCTGGCGGGCGGAGCCGAGCTGATGCTCTGCATCGGGTCCTCGCTGGAGGTCCACCCCGTGGCCCAGCTGCCCCAGATGACGCTCGACGGCGGCGGGGAGATCGTGATCATCACTCAGGGGCCGACTCCGTATGACCGGCGCGCCAGCGTGCGCTGCGCGGGCGACGTCGAGGCGGAGATGGGGGAGATCGTGGCCGCGCTCGGGCTCGGCTAGCCCGCCCCCGATGTCCCCGCCGCCCCCCGCGCTCGGAGCGCCGCCTCCACCCGATCCAGGGCCAGGGCCACGGCGCGAGCGTCCGCGTCGCTGAGCGGCCCCGACAGCGCCGCCTGGGCCGCGGCCGCCACCGGCTCGCGCTGCGCGCGCAGCTCGCCCAGACGCTCGCCCAGCTCCGCCGCGTGCGGGTCGGTGGCCAGCTCGGCCACCGCCGCGTCCAGTGCGACGAGCAGCTGCAGCGCGGCCTCGCGCGGGCGCGCGTGGTCAAGATCGAGGCGAGCGCGCAGGGCCAGCTCCTCGCAGGCCAGCGCCGACTGGCGCGCCCCGAGGAGCGCGGCCAGCCGGGCCTGGGGCGCCAGGAGGCGTGTCCGCCGCCGCCGGCCCTCGGGCAGGACCAGCTCCCTGGCCGCGCTCCACAGGCCATCGGCCACCTCCTCGCCTGCGCCGAAGCCGACCCGGGCGGCGATCGCCTGGCCGCGGCCCACCGGCTGCAGGTAGGGATCGGCGGTGGCGATCCGGAACGCGTGCAGGGCACGGTTGAGGACCGCCAGCCCGGCGGCCAGATCGCTCTCCTCGGCAGCGCTCAGCCACGCGCGCGCCTGGCCCTCGTCGGTGGGCCGGCCCACGTCGATCACCGTCGCCCGGCCGGTGGCGACAGCGACGGGGGCGGGCTCTGGCTCGGCATCGCGCGCGCGCCGCCGCGCTGCGAGCCGGCGCCGCTCCGGCGCGCCCAGGGTGGCGAAGACGAGCACATGGCTGGGCGGCCCGGCGCCGTCGCCCTCGGCGCGGACGAGGTAGCGCCCGTCGGGCGGGCCGAGCGGCCAGGCCACCTCCACCTGCACGAACCGGAACACCGGGGATGAGGCGCTCACCGCGCGAGCATGTCAGGTGCGGCCCCGTCCGCCACGACGCGGGCATGTCGGGCCCGGGCGCCCGGGGTCCGCTCGGTCTGGGCCGCTAGTGCTTCTTGGTCTGGATCGCGTACTGGCTGGGCGCGATCGGGACCACTGGCTCCGGGATCTGGCTGATGCGGTTGATCAGCTGGATCCACTGGCCCGGCTGCAGGATGCTCTTGAGCTGCTTGGTGAGCTTGTTGTTGGTGCCGAAGTCCGGTGTGAACGTGATCTGGATCCGGTTCTTGTGATCGGGCAGGGCCAGGGTGTTGGGCTGGCCCTTGTAGGAGACGTCGCTGATGATCTGGTTGGGGCGCATCGAGCCCTGCAGGGTGAGCAGCCTCCGGATCGCGAGGTCGGTGACCGAGCCAGGCCCCTGATGTCCGAGGATCGGGATGTTGTTGATCTTGGTGATGTCCACGCTGGCACCGGTGGCACCGGCGGCGTCGACCCCCGACGCTCCGGTCTGGCTGTGGCCGCACTCGAGGCCGGACACGTCGGGGTTGAGCCCCGAGGCCGAGAGGAACTCGATCACGGCCAGCACGCGGCGGTCGATGAGGCCGCCCTGGACGTCGCGGCGCCCACAGGCGTAGATCTGGACGTGCGGATCCGAGAGCACGCGCGTGGTCAGCTGCTGCTTGGACATGAGCAGCACCTGCCCCACGGTGGGGTTCTTGGCGCCAGGCCCGAAGAAGGGGTCCACCCCGGCGGCACGGTAGACCGCCGTCGCCTCGAGCAGCTTCCAGCCGTCGAGGATCGGCTTGGGGTCGATGTACGGGGCCTTCTTGCCGGCGGGCTGGATCATGAAGTACAGGTGCGGCGAGAGCCCCTCCGATGATCCGCCGATGCGGCCGAGGATGGTGCCGGCGATCACGATCGCGCCCTTCTTGAGGGGCTTGAGCGTGTACTGGTTCTTGGCCAGGTGCAGGGTGTCGGAGAAGTAGTTGCGGAAGCTCGTGATCTGCTGGGCGGCGTTCTTGAGCTGCAGATTGCCTCCGGCCGCGTAGGAGGCCGGACGGTTGGGGTTGGCGAACAGGCGCTCCTTGACCATGGGAGCCGTCACCGTCGCGGCGGCGCTCTGTGCCTGGGAGCCGGCGGCCTCCGCCGCGGCGGCGGTCTGGCCGGGCTTGGCGGCGGGCAGGACCTTGGCCGCCGGCGGCGCGGCCGCCCGGGCGCCCGACTTCCCGGAGGTCTGGGTGCCGGCCGACGCCGGACCGGTGATCGGCGGGGTGGCCGTCCACGGCTTGATCGCGGCCTTGCTCACGGCGCTGGTGGCCTTGGAGGCCAGCTGGGCCCCGGCGGACTCCGCTGCCGTGGCCGCCTTGACGCCCGGGAAGGAGAATTGCTTGCGGACCCGCTTGGACGAGGCCTTGACCGGCTTGGGCACCGGATAGCGCTTGGACACGCTGCCCAGGTGCGCGTAGGTGTAGATGTTGCCGGTGGCGTCCTGGAGCTCGACGTAGCGCCCGAGCTTGAGCGAGGTGCCGACCTTGACGATCTTGCCGTCGTTGACGGCGATCACGGGCGAGCCCTTCTTGGCGAAGATCGATGTTCCCCTGGAGCTCGGGTTGGAGTCGATGGCGATGGCCGCGTTGGACCCCTTGACCTTCTTGCGGGCCAACTTGACCACCGAGGCGTCCGCGTACTTGGCGGGCGCGGCGACCGGGAAGTGACCCTGGACCAGTCCGGTGAGGGCGCCGACCAGCTCCGACGGGATGCCGCCGATGAGCTTGGCGCGCAGGAGGACGGACTCCACATACCAGGAGGCGTGGTTGTAGGCGAAGACGGCGTTGGCCACGTTGCTCGACGCTCCGGCGGCGTGCAGGTACCGGGCGGCGGTGAAGATGGCGTCGACCGGGTTATAGGGGTCGGCGACGCCGTCGCCGTTGGCATCCACGCCCCATTCCTTCCACGTCGAGGGCAGGAACTGCATCCAGCCCACGGCGCCGGCCGAGGACACAGAGAGGTTGCGGCCGTAGTCGGTCTCGATCTCGTTGATCCCGGCCAGCACCTGCCACGGCACCTGGTACTCGATGCCCGCCGCCTGGTAGATGGGGATCAGGAACGGCGGAATCCGGAACGAGTCGATGAAGAAGTTGGGCACCCCGATGGGAGCGGGGCCCGGCAGCGACAGCGAGTAGGTGGGGTTCTTCGCCGAGGGAACGCCCTTGCCATTGGGGAGCTTGACCTTCGGCTTGGCGGGCTTCGCGGCCTTCTTGTTCTTGTTCTTCTGGGACGTCTGCTGGGCGCCGTGCGAGGACTGCTGCTCGCCGGTGCTGGTGCCCGCCGGGAGCGGCGTGCTGGCCGTACCGGTCTTTGTCGTGCTGGTGGACGAGGAGGAGGAGGGTCCAGAGCCCTTGTGTGAGGGTGAAGTAGAGGTTGAGGTAGACGTGGAATGCGTCGGCGCACTCGAGGAAGTGGAGGAGCTGGGCGCTGCCGAGGTGGTGGTCGTGGTCGTCGTGCTGGTCGTGACGCCGGCGGACGGCGTGGTGGTGGTCGAGGGGTCGCACTGCTCGTTCTCGGAGACGATCACGCCCTGCACCGGGAGCCCCATGGCCGAGATGGGCGTTCCCGGCGCCACGTTGACGTGGAAGACGTAGGTCTGTCCGCCGACGACGGTGACCGTCACGGTGCACGCTTCGGCGGAGGCGGTCGGCAGGGCCACGGCCGCCATGGCGACGAACAGCGCGCCCGCGAGCGCGAGCATCGCGAACAGCTTTCGGCGGGCGGTCATGGCCGCGCCTCTCCATCCATCACGTTGGTGGCCACTCCACTGAAATAACGGCAGGAACCTGCGACGACTGGCACGGAAGCTACTGGCTGGTTCGGAGCTTTGCAATTTCGAACCAGGCCCCGCCGCAATCTAGCTTTTTGGGCGGGTTCCCGATGAAGAACTTGCGAAGACGGCCGGCACGGCCTACCCGAATCGACCGCCGGCCCAACCTGCGGATCTGACATCAACCTCTACCTCACCTCGAGGGTACGCCTCCCGACGGATCTGCTGGTCCACGTCTACCCAAGGCGGGTAGAGTCCAAGCCATGAGCGATGAGAACAGCATCAAGGGCCGCGTCACCCGGCAGGGCGAGGAGGTCGTCGGCCGGGTCGCGCAGGGCGTGCTGGAGAATCCGGTCGTGGCCGGCGCCCTGACGCGCGCCTTCGAGACCCGGGAACGCGCCGTCCGCGCGCAGGAGGTCGCGATGGGCGCGCTGAACCTTCCCTCGGCCAGTGACCTCGAGCGGCTGACCCGTCGCATCCGCAGCGTGTCCCAGCGGCTGGAGGGCATCGAGGATGCGCTTGACCGCCTGGACCAGCGCCTCGGCCGCGCCGATGGCACGCGGGGCCTCGAGGATCGGCTGGAGCGCATCGAGGCGTCGCTCGAGCGCCTGGAGGCCGCGGGCCCGGCCCCGGCCCCGGCGGCGCAGGCCAAGCCGGCTACGTCCTGAGCGCGGCCATCGCCAACTGGCCCAGCGCCTGTTCGCCGTCGCGCAGCGCCTCGGGGTTGATCCGCGCTCGCCGCGGAAGCACCAGGTCGGACACGAGTAGGACAGACGCCGCGCGCAGACCCCGGCGCGCCGCCAGCGCAAACAGCGTGGCCGTCTCCATCTCCACCGCCAGCGCTCCCTGATCGCGCCACGTCTCCTCGGCGCCGTCGGGACTGTCATAGAACAGGTCGCTGCTGACGATAGGTCCTCCGTGCGCACCGTGGGGGAGGGCGGCCACCAGCCGGGCCAGCAGGTCACGATCGGGCCCCACGCGCTCCCCGCCGCCGAGCCCGCGACTCGTGCCGTCCGCCGCCAGGGCCTCGGTGACCACCAGCAGATCGCCCAGTCCCAGCGACTCCTGCAGGGCGCCGCATGTGCCCGCGCGTACCAGCGTCCGGGCTCCGAGGTCGGCCAGCTCGGCGACCACGATGGCGGCGCTCGGGCCGCCCATGCCCGTGCTCTGGATGGTCAAGGGCCGTCCATCTGACGCCTCGCCCGTATATCCCCACAGCCCTCGGTTGTGGTTGAACATCCTGGGCTCCGACAGCAGGGTCTGGGCGAGCAGCAGCGCGCGCCCGGGATCGCCGGGGAGAAGCACGCGCTCGGCCAGCGGCGCCGTCGGCTGCAGATGGAGGGTCGGCACGGCCGCGCAGCTTACGGACGCATACACTCGGCCCGCGGTGCCGGAGTTCACCTCAGCCAAGGAGTTCAGAGAGGTCATTGACCGGACGTTCAGCCTCATGAGCGACGACCCGGACATGGGCCCGAAGCTACGCGACGCCGACACTCCGCAGCGGTTCGAGTTCACCGACCTGGACCTGGTGGTCAACATCCGCGCCGGCGGTCCCGACGAGGCCAACCTGGCCTGGGAGTGGTCCGACGACATCGAGTGGGAGCCCCGGGTGCGGATGACGATGAGCTCCGAGACCGCCAACCGCTACTTCCAGGGCAAGGAGAACGTGGCGATCGCCATCGCCCGCCGCCGGATCAAGGCCGGCGGGGACGTCAAGGCGGCGCTCGCGCTCATCCCCATCACCAAGCCGCTGTATGAGCGTTACCGGCAGATGATCGCGACGGACTATCCCCATCTGGAGATCTGAGGGCCGCGTCGCCGGGCCTCGCGCAGGGGTGGGGTCGTTTTCCCACCAACACGATTGACATCTGGCGCGATGGCGAGTAGACCTCAACCACAACGCAAGGCAACAGGCCGGAGCGTGGTCGCCGCCACTGGCGCGACCGCGAGGCGCCGCCGGACAGGTGACGAGCGCCAACGGCCGACGCAGCGGGCCGTAATGTCCGCGGGCGGCGGGGCCTGGCACTCACCGAGACCCCGTCGCCGACTTGCGTTGTCGACCGTGCCGCCCGCCACTTGCCGTGGCTCCCGCGGCGAAGCGACATGACGCTCGCTGATGCCGCGGAGCGCGTCGGGGTGACCCCCGGCACATTGCGCCGGTGGATCCGCCAGGGGCTGGTCCCGCAGTACGACGGCGAGTGGACGGCGGCGGCGATCGGCCAGGCCCGCGTGGTGGCCACGATGCGCGAGCGCGGCCATTCGCTCCGTGAGATCCGCTCCGCCACCGAGCAGGGCAGGCTGGCCTTCGGCTTCCTGGAGGAGCTGTTCCCGACCGAGCCTCAGCGCTACTCCTTCGAGGAGGCCGGCGACGCGACCGGCCTGGACACGGGCCTCGTCAAGCGGCTGATCGCGGGCCTGGGCGTCAACACCGACACCACCGACACCGTCTCCGAGGACGAGCTGCAGCTCCTGCGCTACGTCGCCGCCGTCCTGGACACCGGATTCCCCCTGGTGGCGCTGCTGCAGCTCGTACGCGTCTATGGCCAGGCGATGGCCCGGATCGCCGACGCCGAGGTGCGACTCTTCCACCTCTATGTCCATGAGCCGCTGCTGCGGTCGGGGTCCACCGGCGTCGAGACCGCCGCGCAGATGCACGCGATGAGCCGCCGCGTGCTGCCGTTGGCCGGACCGGTCCTGGACCAGATCCATCAGCGCTACCTGCAGTTCTTCATGGAGCAGGACGTCGTGGGGCACATGGAGTCAGACCTGGACGGGACCGCCGTCGACCTGGGGCGGATGCGGGTGGCGATCGCGTTTGCCGACCTGACCGGGTACACGCGCATGACCGAGGAGGAGGGGGAGCTCTCCGCCGTCGACGCCGTGGAGCGGTTCGTGCAGGCCGTCGAGGTGACGCTGCCCGACGATGCGCGCATCATCAAGACGATCGGCGACGAGGTGATGGTCATCGGCTCCGACGCCGCGGCGCTCACCGACTGGGCGGTCGGCTTCCAGTCCATGCAGAACGAGCGCCCGCTGCCGCGCATCGCGGTGCACCACGGCGTGGCGCTGTATCGCGACGGCGACTACTACGGGCGCGATATCAACATCGCCAGCCGAGTCGCGGCCCGCTCGGCGGGTGGGGAGGTCCTGGTGACGCGACCGGTGGTCGAGGTGGCCAGGGTGGGCGGGGGTCATCTGGAGTTCGAGCGGATCGGCGAGGTGACGCTGAAGGGCTTCAGCGAGTCCACGGAGGTGTTCATCGCGCGCCAGCGCCAGGAGGACGGCAGGTGACCGACCTCGCGGAGCGGGTGCGCGCCGATGGCCTGCTCGCCCCGGGCCGCGCCGTAGTCGTCATGTACTCGGGCGGGCGCGACTCCACCTGCCTGCTCGATCTGGCCGTTCGGATCGCGGGCGCGTCCGCGGTCAGCGCGCTGCACGTCAACTACGGGCTGCGCGCCACCGCCGACGCCGACGAGCGCCACTGCGCGAGCGTCTGCGAGCGGATGGGCATCGGGCTCGACGTCCGCCGGCCGGTCCGGCGCACCGACAGCGGCAACCTCCAGGCGTGGGCGCGCGGGGAGCGCTACCGGGCCGCCGCCGACCTTGCGCTGGCCCGCAGCGCCGATGTTGCGGTGGGCCACACCCGATCAGACCAGGTGGAGACGATCCTCTACCGGATGGCCTCCTCGCCCAGCCGGCGCGCCGTGCTGGGGATGCTCGCCCGCGACGGCGCCGTGGTCCGTCCGCTGCTGTCGGTCACGCGCCATCAGACCGGCACCTACTGCGCCGAGCGGGCTCTGCGCTGGCGCGAGGACGAGAGCAACGACTCGGCGGTCTACGCGCGCAACCGCATCCGCCGCGAGCTCATCCCCGCCCTGGAGCGGATACATCCCGCCGCCTGCGACAACCTTCTGGCGCTGGCCGGGATCCTGCGCGCCGAGGCCGAGGTGCTCGACGAGCTCGTCGACGGCGTGCTCGCCGGTCGCCGCGAGATCCCGCTGGCGACACTGCGCGAGCTCGCACCCGCCCTGCGGCGCCTCATCGTCCAGCGCCTGGCTGACGACGCCGCCGGCGGCCCGGCCGCCGGGGTCGCCCGCCGCGCCGAGGAGGTGGCGGCGATGCCGGCGCGCGGGACCTCGGCGCTGGACCTGCCGGCGGGGGTCCGCGCCACCGCTCGCGACGGCGTGCTGACGTTCGGACGCACGCCCAAGGGCGGGCGTGGGGACCGCCCGCGCGACGGCGACGACAAACCAAGGGGCGAAGCCCCCACCTAAACTCCCCCTCCGTGACCGCAGATCCAGCGATCGGGGAGATCCTCGTGCCCGCCGAGGATCTCAGCCGCCGGGTGCGTGAGCTGGGCGAACAGGTCTCTCGCGACTACGCGGGAAAGAATCTGCTGTTGATCGGCGTTCTCAAGGGTGCGGTGTTCTTTCTCTCTGACCTCATGCGCCACCTCGACATCCCCGTCGAGGTCGACTTCATGGCCGTGGCCTCCTACGGCTCGGCCACCAAGACCTCGGGGGTGGTGCGGATCCTCAAGGATCTCGACGCCGCCATCGAGGGCCGCGACGTGCTGATCGTGGAGGACATCGTGGACTCCGGGCTGACGCTGCAGTACCTGCTGCGCAACCTCGCCGGACGCAACCCGGCGTCGCTGGAGGTGTGCGCGCTGCTGACCAAGCCCTCCCGGCGCAAGGTCGACCTCGACACCCGCTACGTGGGCTTCGAGATCCCCGATCGCTTCGCCATCGGCTACGGCCTCGATCACGCGGAGCGCTACCGCAACCTTCCCTACGTCGCCGCGTTGAATCTGTGAGAGCCGTTATGCAGGCAATTCTTCACCCGGACGAGGTGATTTCCATGCCAAGGCCAGGTGCTACGCTTGCTGATCCACCCCTGTATCCGCACGAGATCGGGTAAGCACCGGGGCCGAGCAGGGATTACGTAAATGAGCCGGTTTTTCAAGAGTGCCGCATTCCCGATTCTGATCGTCGTCGTCCTGGCGTTCTTCGCACAGAAGCTGATCGGGAGCTCTAATCATGGGCCGAACTACACGTTCGGCAACCTCCTGACCCAGCTGGACTCAAAGCAGGTCAAGAGCCTCGCGCTGGACCAGAAGTCCAACAGCGCGGACGTGACGCTGGTCGGCGGTGAGAAGTACACGGTCGGCTATCCCGACTCCTACGCGCCCAACCTCATCCGCCAAGCGCAGCAGGACGTCCCGCCGCAGGGCTTCAACGTCCAGAGCAAGTCCTCCAACGGCTGGCTGTCGCTGCTGACCTACATCCTGCCGTTCGTCATCTTCATCGGGTTCTGGATCTTCCTCATGAACCAGGTTCAGGGCGGGGGATCCAAGGTCATGTCGTTCGGCAAGTCGCGCGCCAAGCGCATGTCGGTCGACTCGCCCAAGATCACCTTCCGCGACGTCGCGGGGGTCGACGAGGCGGTCGAGGAGCTGCACGAGATCAAGGAGTTCCTCGAGAACCCCAAGAAGTTCCAGGCGCTGGGCGCCCGGATCCCCAAGGGCGTGCTCCTGTACGGCCCTCCGGGAACCGGCAAGACGCTGCTGGCCCGGGCCGTGGCCGGCGAGGCGGGCGTCCCCTTCTTCTCGATCTCGGGCTCTGACTTCGTCGAGATGTTCGTCGGCGTGGGCGCCTCGCGCGTGCGTGACCTGTTCGAGCAGGCCAAGCAGAACTCCCCTTGCATCATCTTCATGGACGAGATCGACGCCGTCGGACGCCATCGCGGCGCCGGCCTGGGCGGCGGTCACGACGAGCGCGAGCAGACGCTCAACCAGCTCCTGGTCGAGATGGACGGCTTTGAGATGAAGGACAACATCATCCTGATCGCCGCCACCAACCGCCCGGACATCCTCGATCCGGCGCTGCTGCGCCCGGGCCGCTTCGATCGCCAGATCGTGGTCGACCGTCCCGATCGCCTGGGCCGCAGGAAGATCCTCGAGGTGCACACCCGCGGCAAGCCGCTGGCGCGCGAGATCGACGTCGATGTCCTGGCCGGGCAGACCCCCGGCTTCACCGGCGCGGACCTGAGCAATCTCGTCAATGAGGCCGCTCTGCTCGCCGCGCGCCACGGCAAGCGCGAGATCACCCAGCTCGAGCTGGAAGAGGGGATCATGCGCGTGATCGCCGGCCCGGAGAAGAAGACTCGGGTCATGTCCAGCAAGGAGCGGCGCATCACCGCCTATCACGAGATGGGTCACGCCCTCGTCGGGCACTTCCTTCCGAACTCCGACCCGATCCACAAGATCTCGGTCATTTCCCGCGGGCAGGCGCTGGGGTACACCATCTCGCTCCCGGGCGAGGACAAGTTCCTCACCACCCGCGCCGAGCTCCAGGACACCATGGCCATGACCCTGGGCGGCCGCGCCGCGGAGGAGATCTGCTTCGACGAGATCACCACCGGTGCGTCCAATGACCTCGAGAAGGTCACCCAGACCGCCAAGCAGATGGTCATGCGCTTCGGCATGTCCGAGAAGCTCGGGCCCCGCGTCTTCGGCCATGACCACGGACAGCCGTTCCTGGGCCGCGAGTTCAGCTCCGAGCCCGACTACTCCGACGAGATCGCTCGCGAGATCGACGACGAGATCCGCCGGATTGTCGAGTCCGCTCACGTCCAGGCCAAGAACATCCTCGCCGAGAAGCGGGTCGAGCTCGAGAAGCTCTCCGAGATCCTCATCAAGCGCGAGACCATCGAGAACACCCAGTTCGAGGCCCTGCTGGAGGGCCGGTCCGAGGAGGACGTGTTCGGCGCCGAGGCACCGGCTCCGCCCGAGGTCCCGGCGCTGCCCCCCGCCGAGCGCGCACCCGGCCGCGATGCCCCGCGCCCGCTGCCCCGTCCCGGGCTGGCCGGCGGCGCCGCCGAGTAGCAACTCCTTCGCCCCAGGTCGGTCCCCGTGGGGCTGCACCCGTGAGTGTCGGGGCACGACGCCGGCGTACGTCGACGGCTGGCAATGAGGGTGGGACGAGCGGCTACGGATCTCCACAGGCCGGTAGCCGCCGCGCCACGGTCAAGATCTGCGGGCCCGCCCTCGCCCCGGCCCGCGAGGACCTTCGGCACGTCCTGCAGGTCGCCTGGGGCGCTCAGCTGCCCGATGGCACCGGCTTGCCCGGCAGCGGCGGGTTCAGCCCCGCGGCGTGGCACTGTCCCAGGCCGTGGGCCAGTCCCGGCGCGGCCGCCAGCCTCGGCGGGTCCGCGAACGGGGGCACGGGCGCGCCGAAGTCGAAGTAGTCGGTCATGGGGTGGGCATTGGCGTCGCGGAACGTCATCGCCGGCAGGTTCCACTTGTGCTCGATGAAGGCGGTGATCGAGGTGTGGTCCTGGACGACGTTGGACACGTAGTCCGCCCGCGCCCAGGGCGAGACCACGATGGTCGGCACCCGGAAGCCATAGCGGTCATAACCGCCGGGCACCAGCGCGGGCTGGTCCGGGACCGGGATCGGGGCGATGGCATCGGGCTTGATCGCGCGGGGCGGTGCGACGTGGTCGTAGTAGCCGCCGTGCTCGTCGTAGGTGATGAAGAATGCGGTGTCCTTCCAGCCGGGGCCATGCATGAGGGCCCTGGTCACCTTGGCCACGAACTCCTCGCCGACCTGGATGTCCTGGGGGTTCTCCTCGGAGGTCGTGTCGTAGTTGGGATCCAGGAAGGTGAAGGCGGGCAGCCGCCCGGCGGCCGCGTCCTTGTAGAACTGATCGATCTTCTTCAGCCGCGGCTGGCGGGCCTGGCTGGCGAAACCGGGGACGATGAGGGGGCTCGGGACCTGCTCGTAGTAGTTGGCCCACTCGATGTGGTGCTGGTCGAGGCGATCGAAGATGGTGCCGTTGGCGGCCGGGGTCTGGAAGGTCTGGCTGTTGGTGGCCACCAGGCCCGAGGCGGTCGCGCAGAACAGGAAGCGCCGATTGGGGTAGGTCTGGGCGAGCACCGAGCAGAAGTAGCGGTTGCCCACGGGGAAATAGCCGGCCAGCGAGTAGGTGAAGGGCAGGTCGTGGGTGTCCCAGAAGCGCATGGCCACGGGTCCCGACGCCTTGACGAAGCCGTTGTTGCGCCCGCCGCCCCACGACAGATGGGAGGCGTTCCAGTCCTGACCGGGATGACCGACGAGCTGGCACGGCGAGGACATCGGCCGCGCGAGGACCTCGTGTCCCGCGGCGTCGCGGTTGGCATTGATGGGTTGGCCGTGCTTGAGCGTGAAGCCATCGACCCTGGCTCGCCCCGGGACGCGGAAGGGGAGCATCCCCAGCAGGTTGTCGAAGGAGTGGTTCTCCATCATGAGCACGACGACGTGCTTGATCTGGGGCATGCTCTCGGTGCCCGCACGACGGTGGGGGAAGGGGAGGCTGTCGGGCCGGCGCACGCCGGCGACGGCGGCCACCGGCCGGGCCCACGCCGGCAGGCTGCCCCAGGCGAGGGCGGCGGTGCCGCCCGCGGCAGCGCCCAGCAGGGAGCGGCGGGTCAGCGTGGACGCGCGGGGCGTGGAGGGGCGACCTGTGGGCGGCATGGCGCCGGATGTATATCGCTCGCGCGCGAGCCGCGTCACCAGGGCCGCGGCGTTCACGCCCTGGTCACGTCCGCGGTCCTGCCGGGGAGGCGGGGCAACGTCCCGGGGTCGCCCCGCCGAGGAGGGGTAACGTGGCGGGCATGACCGATGACCGCGGTCCACGCTCCGGGCGCTTCTGGCTGTCGGTCACCCGCCTGTGGCTGCCGGCGGCGATCGCGCTCGCGGGCATCGTGCTGCTCGTCATCGGGCACGGCAGCTACTCGAACCTGGCCGGCACCCGCTCGCTGGAGTCCGCGGCGGGGGTGTCGCTGCTGCTCGTCGCCCTCATCGTGTGGATGCTCAACTGGATGTACCGCCTCAGCGTCCGCTCCAACGAGGACCGCGAGCGCGAGGAGCGTGCCCGCGAGTACTTCGACCGCACCGGTCGCTGGCCCGACGAGGACCAACCCCCATGACGCCTGACCCGATCGGCCCCGAGTTCACGGTCATGGGGATCGTCAACGTCACCCCGGACTCGTTCTCGGACGGCGGCCTCTACACCGATGCCGGGGCAGCGATCGCCCATGCCCTGGAGCTCGAGGCTGACGGCGCCGGGATCCTCGACATCGGCGGAGAGTCGACCCGCCCCGGCGCTGACCCGGTCGGTGCCGAGGAGGAGCGCCGCCGAGTGGTACCGGTGATCGAGGGCCTCCGCGAGCGCGGGGTCCGAGCCCAGATCTCGGTGGACACCTCCAAGGCGTCGGTGGCGGCGGCCGCGCTGGAGGCGGGGGCCGCCCTCGTCAATGACGTCACCGCGCTGCGGGGCGACCCGGCGATGGTCGAGCTGGTGGCGGCACGGGGCGCCGAGTGCTGCCTGATGCACATGCTCGGGGAGCCCCGCACGATGCAGGAGGATCCCCGCTACGGCGACGTCGTCTCCGAGGTCAAGGCGTTCCTTCAGGAGCGGATGGCGTTCGCGGTCAACCAGGGGGTCAGCGAGGATCGGATCCTGCTGGACCCGGGCATCGGCTTCGGCAAGACCGCCGAGCACAACCTGGAACTGCTGGGCCGCCTGGGCGAGCTGGTCGCGCTCGGACGGCCGGTGGTCATCGGCACCAGCCGCAAGTCGTTTCTGGGGCGGATCACCGGCCGGACGGTCGATGACCGGCTGGCGGGCACGATCGCCACCAACGTCCTGGCCTACGAGCGGGGGGCGCGCATCTTCCGTGTGCACGACGTCGCACCGGTCTATGACGCGCTGGTGATCGCGGGTGCTACGGTGCGACGCCGATGGCCGACGACGATGCCGACGAGTACGACGAGGACGCTGACGACGTAGACGATGACGAGGGCTCAGAGCCCGAAGTCACCATCGAGATCTCCGGCCTGTCGCTGTTCACTCACGTCGGCGTCACCGCGGCTGAGCGCGAGGTGGGCCAGCGCCTGCTGCTCGACCTGCGGATCGATGTCGGCGAGTGCGACGCAACCCTCACCGACCGCATCGAGGACACGGTCGACTACGCCCAGGTGTGCGACATGGCGAACCTGGTCGCCCAGCAGCGCTCCTACAAGACCCTCGAGCGCCTGTGCGCGGCGATCGCCGACCGCCTGCTCGACCAGTACGAGGCCCACGCCGTCTGGGTCAAGGCGGCCAAGCCGGAGCCACCGCTGGCACTGCCGGTGACCGAGGTGTCGGTCGAGGTGTGGCGCGAGACCTCCGGCTGAGCGCGCGGTGGGCGCGATCGGCTACCTGGGGCTCGGCTCCAACATCGGCGACACGCGGGCCCATCTGGCGGCAGCCATCGCCGCACTCCCCCAGCACGGCGTGCGCGTGGTGGCGTGCTCGTCGCTGTATGAGACCGAGCCGGTGGGCCTCGTGCTCGACCAGGCGGACTTCCTCAACGCGTGCCTGCGCGTGGAGACCGAGCTCGGCCCCGAGGCGCTGCTGCACGCCTGCAAGGCGGTGGAGCGCGAGGTGGGCCGCGCCGCCGGCGGCCCCCGCCACGGCCCGCGCGTCATCGACGTCGACCTCCTCCTGCTCGACGAGCTCGAGTACAGCTCCGGGCGCCTGACCCTCCCGCACGCGGAGACCGGCTCGCGCCGGTTCGTCCTCGTGCCGCTCCTGGAGCTCGACCCCGAGCTGGCGCTGCCCTCGGGCCAGCGGCTGGCCGACACGCTCGCCGCGCTGCCCGAAGGCCAGGCGGTCCGCCGCGTCGCGCCGCCATTGGTGTAATTGCGTCCCATGCTTCTCGTCGTCGACGTCGGCAACACCCAGACCCACTTCGGCGTCTACCACGACGGCGAGGAGGTGGTGGCCGAGGACTGGCGCTTTGCCACCGTGCGCGAATCCACCCGCGATGAGCTCGGGGCCGCGCTCGCCAACCTCCTCGGCCTCCGCGGCCTGGGCTTCACGGACATCGATCGCTCGATCGTCTCATCCACGGTGCCGCAGCTCTCGCAGGAGTGGACCGCCATGGCGGAGCGGTACCTGGGCCACGAGATGCTCAACGTCGGACCGTCGATTCGCACCGGGATGCCGATCCGGATCGACAACCCGCGCGAGGTCGGCGCGGATCGGCTGGTCAACGCCATCGCCGCCCATGCCAGGTTCGCCCGCGGCTGCGTCGTCGTCGACTTCGGCACGGCCATCACCTATGACGCCGTCTCTGACCACGGCGAGTACCTGGGAGGCATCATCACGCCCGGCGCCGAGATCTCGCTCGACGCGCTATACGAGCGCGCGGCGAAGCTGCCCAAGGTCGAGATGCTCGAGCCGCGGGCGCTGATCGGGAAGTCGACCGTGGAGGCGATCCGCAGCGGGATCGCCTTCGGGTTCGCCGGTCAGGTCGAGGGGATTGTGCGCCGGTTGCGCGGCGAACTGGGAGAGGACACACCGGTGATCGCCACCGGAGGTCTCGCGCATGTCGTCGTGCCCTTCGCCAAGGAGACCATCGATGAGGTCGACGACCTGCTGACGCTCACCGGGCTGCGCCTCATCTGGGAGCGCAACACGCTTCCGGTGGCCGAGCCTTAGGCGGGGGGTACCGGGACGTCGGGCGTGCGCGCGACGCTCGCCGCCAGAATGAGGAAGGCGAGGCGGCGGCGGTTGTCGGGCTCGGCGGCTGAGATCTCGTCGAAGGCGTCGAGCAGGGAGCGGATGGACGCGAACACCGGGGCGTCATCCAGGCCGTCGGGGACGTCGCATGCCATCCGCGCCAGCGCCAGCATCTCCGGTCCGCCCTCCGAGCCGCGCATGGTGGCGATGGCGCCGAGCATCACGTACTCGGCCACGCGGTCCAGGAGCACGTGGGACGCGCGGTCGCGCTCACCCACGGCGGGACCCGCCGGCGCCAGCGGCTCCCCGGCGGCGATGCGCAGCGACTGCTCGGAGGTGATGGAGCGGATCTGCTCGCGCGACAGCCCCACCTGCAGTGCCGAGCGCAGCTGGAAGATGGCGGACATCAGCGTATGGCCGTAGGGCGCGTCGGAGGCGAAGAGGATCTGCCCCGGGGGCACGAGGGAGAACAGCGTCTGCAGGTCGGCCGGCATCCACCATGCCGTGTCGAACAGGAGGTTGGGATGATCGGCGGCCACGCGCCAGATCCACGACAGGTCGCATACCCCCGCGTGGGCCAGGATGAAGCGCGTCCCTTGATATGCGGCGGCCAGCTCGACGACGTGCGCACCCAGCGCCGGGATGCCGCGCCCGGCGTGAATGAGGATGGGCAGCTCGCGCTCCTCGGCCAGGGCGGAGAGCTCGCGCATGGCGGGGTGATCGAGCGTGAACTGCTCGGCCCGCGGATGGAGCTTGATCCCCTTGGCCCCTGCGGCCAGGGCACGTTCGGCCTCGGCACGGGCGTCACCGTTGTGGGGGCTGACCCGGCAGAAGGGCGTGAGCAGCCCGTCGGCCTGCGCCGCGGCCTCGATGACCATGTCGTTGGCCGGTCCGTAGCCGTCGGGCTCGTGCATGGGGAACACGAAGGCGCCGCGCGCCCCCGCCGTGTCCAGCGTCTCCAGGAGCTGGGCGGGGGTCTGCTTCATGCCGTCGGGATCGTTCTGGCCGAGGTGAGTGTGGGCGTCGAACAGCTCGACGCCGGGCACCTGCTCACGCATCAGGTCGGCCCACGGCCGGATCAGGGAGGTGGTGTCCATGTCTCTCATTCGTACCATGAGTTGCCCATGACCCCCGTTCTCGACAGCCCCGGATGCCCGGCGCAGGCGTCGCTCACCGACGGCTGGAGCCTCGGCGGCGTCCCCATCGCCAACCGGGTCGTCCTGGCCCCGCTGGCAGGAATCGGAAATTGGTTCGTGCGCCTGCAGGCCAAGCGCCACGGGGCGGGGTTGGTCGTTTCGGAGATGGTGTCCAGCCACGCCGTGCACTACCGCAACGAGCGGACCTGCACCGAGCTGCTGCGCATCCACCCCGACGAGCACCCGGTCTCCGTGCAGCTGTTCGGCTCCGATCCGGAGGTGATGGAATCCGCCGCCGAGCGCGTCGCCGCGGCCGGCGCGGACCTCATCGATCTCAACATGGGCTGCCCGGTGCCCAAGGTGTGCAAGACCGGGGCGGGCGCGGCCCTGCTCCAGGATCCCGATCGCGCCGTGGCCGTGGCCCGGGCCGCCGGGCGGGGGAGTGGGCTCCCGGTGACGGTCAAGCTGCGCTCCGGCGTCCGTCCCGGCGATCGCAGCGGGGTGGAGGTCGCGCGGCGGCTTGCCGATGCCGGCGTGGTCGCCGGGCTGTGCATCCACCCCCGCCACGCCTCCCAGCGGCACACGGGTAAGCCCGATTACGAGCTGGCCCGGACCCTGGTCGAGGAGCTCCCGGTCCCGGTGGTCATCTCAGGGGGCCTGCGTTCGCCGGAGCTGGCGCGGGAGGCATTCGTGCGCACCGGCGCCGCCGCAGTGGCGCTGGCGCGGGGCTCGCTGGGCAACCCCTGGCTCTTCTCCCAGCTGCTGGGCCGGCGGGAGTCCGAGCCGACCCGCGCCGAGATCCTGGCCGAGCTTGACTGGGTGATCGATCGCGCCGCCGAGCACCTCGGTCCTGAGCGCGCCGCCCGCTACCTGCGCAAGTTCTACCCGTGGTACGTCGAGCGCCTGGGTGCCGACCACGCACTCCAGGACGCGCTGCAGCGATCCGAGACGCTGGACGCCGCGCGCCGGCACCTCGGTCTCGCTTAGGCGATCGGGCGCCATCGCGCGGCCGCTCATCCGGGTCGGTCAAGCGCCGACGGCCAGCAGGCGGCGAGATTCGGGGGCTCAGAGCGGGGTAAACTCATTGCTCCGGCGCCCGGAGCGGGGAGGCGCGATGAGAGCCTTGCCAGCACTCAGCATGTGCTGTCTATACTCATGCGCCCACCGCGGCTCCCTGCGTTGGATTCCCGCCGCACGCGGCGGGTTTTTCTTCGTCTGACATTGCAAACACAGGTCTGATCGCTATGCCCAAGGACGTCATCCTCACCCAGGAGGGCCTCGCCAATCTCAAGGCGGAGCTCGACCACCTCTCGACCACTCGCCGCCGCGAGGTGGCCGCACGCATCAAGGAGGCCCGCGAGTTCGGCGACATCTCCGAGAACGCCGAGTACGACGACGCCAAGAACGAGCAGGCGATGCTCGAGGCACGGATCGCCGCGCTCGAGGACAAGCTGCGCTCGGCCACGGTCGTCGACGCCTCGGACCTCGGCACCGACGTCGTCCGCGTCGGCTCGATCGTCCACGTCAAGGACGAGGCCGGCAAGTCCAACAAGTACACGATCGTCGGCTCCGCGGAGGCCAAGCCCGCGGAGGCCAAGCTCTCCAACGAGTCGCCGGTGGGCAAGGCACTGCTCGGCCGCAAGCGCGGCGATGAGGTGTCAATCGTCACTCCGCGCGGCGAGCGCAAGCTCAAGATCACCAAGATCGACGTCGGCGCGTAGATTTCCGCAGGTGATGGCCTGTGGGTGAGCCGGATGGGCGGGACGAGGTCCGCGCCTCGACCTCTGACGTCCTCGCCGATCGCCGCCGCAAGCTGGAGGCGCTGCGGGCGGCCGGCGTCGAGCCGTTTCCGCACGAGTTCGACGGGGTCGAGCCGATCGCCGCGGTGCGAGCCGCGCACGCCGGTCTGGAGGCCGGCGCCGAGACCGAGGTGACGCACCGGGTGGCGGGCCGCCTGGTGGCGCGGCGGGGCCAGGGCAAGATGGCCTGGCTGGACCTCGAGGACCGGTCAGGGCGGATCCAGGTCCAGGCACGGGTTGACGTGTTGGGCCCTGAGGAGATGGATCGCCTCGTGTCCCTGGACCTGGGGGACCTCATCGGCGTGGACGGCACCGCGTTCATGTCGCGCCGCGGCGAGCTGAGCCTGCGGGTCGATGCCTTCACGCTGCTGGCCAAGTCGCTGCGGCCCCCGCCCGACAAGCACCACGGCCTCACCGACGTCGAGACTCGCCATCGCCACCGCGAGCTGGATCTGATGGCCAACCCCGAGACCCGCGAGCGCTTCATCACGCGCGCGAGGGTGATCGCCGCGGTCCGCCGGTTCCTGGACGAGGAGGGCTTCGTCGAGGTCGAGACGCCCGTGCTCCAGCCGCTGTACGGAGGGGCCATGGCGCGTCCCTTCACCACCCACCACAACGCCCTGGATCGCGACCTCTACCTGCGCATCGCCACCGAGCTGTATCTCAAGCGGCTCATCGTGGGCGGCCTGGAGCGGGTGTACGAGATCGGCAAGAACTTCCGTAACGAGGGCGTCGACACCACCCACAATCCCGAGTTCACGGTGCTCGAGTGGTATGAGGCCTACGCCGACTACCTCGACGTGGCCGATCGCTGCGAGCGTCTCGTAGCTGCCGTGGCCCAGGCGATCGGCTATCACGGTGAGTTCGACTTCGCGCCCCCCTGGCGACGCGAGACCGTGGCTGGCGCGGTGCTCGACCGCACGGGCATCGACATCCTGGCCCTGCGCGAGCGCGACCCGCTGGCCGCCGCGATGCGCGCGAAGGGGCTGGCCGCGCCGTCTGACCGCACCTGGCCCCAGCTCGTGGACGATCTTGTCTCCGATCACGTCGAGCCGACGCTGCAGCAGCCAACCTTTCTGTTGGATTATCCAATCGAGATCTCGCCGCTGGCCAAGGAGCATCGGGAGAGCCCCGGGCTCGTGGAGCGGTTCGAGGCGTTCGTGGGTGGAATGGAGATCGCCAACGCGTTCACCGAGCTCAACGACCCCGACGAGCAGCGCCGCCGCTTCGAGAGCCAGCAGCGCTTCGCCGCGCAGGGTGACGAGGAGGCCCAGCCCTACGACGAGGCCTTCGTGCGAGCGCTCGAACAGGGCATGCCGCCGACCGGCGGGATCGGGATCGGCATCGACCGCCTGGTGATGGTCATGACCGGCACGCGGTCGATCCGCGACGTCGTGCTCTTTCCCGCGTTGCGGTCATGACCCGGCGCGCCTGGTGGGCGTTCGCGGTGATGTCGGTGGTGTGGGGCGCGTCTTACCTGCTGATCAAGATCGGCATCGACGGCGGCCTGCCCGCGCCTGACGTGGCCTGGCTGCGGGTGGCGCTGGCCGCGGTCATCCTCATGGTGCTGGCGTGGCGGGCCGGCGCCCTGCGGACGCTGCGCGGCCGGTGGGCATGGGTACTGGCCTACGCGGTGGCCGAGATCTCGATCCCGTTCCCGCTGATCGCGGCCGGCGAGGTCCACATCGCCTCGTCATTGGCGGCGATCATCATCGCCGCCGTCCCGCTGATCGTGACCCTGTTCTCGCTGCGCTTTGACCCCAGCGAGCGGCCGACGCCCCTGCGGGCCCTGGGCCTGGGGGTGGGCTTCGTAGGCGTGGTGGCGCTGGTGGGCATCGACGCGGCGGGCAGCGGGGCCGAGGTGGTGGGCGCGCTGGCGGTGCTGGTGGGGGCGGTGGGCTATGCCATCGGGCCGATGCTCGTCAAGCTGCGGATGGAGGGCATGGACCCGCGCGCCGCGATGGGGGCGTCGCTGCTGCTGGCCACGCTCATCCTGGCGCCGTTCGCCGCGGCCGACCTGCCGTCCCGGACGCCTACCGTCGGCGCCCTGGCCGCCGTGGCGGCGCTGGGCGTGTTCTGCACCGCGATGGCCTTCGTCGTCTACACCGTCCTGGTGCGCGAGGCCGGCACCGGCCGGGCGACGATCATCACCTACATCAATCCGCTGGTCGCGGTGGTGCTGGGGGTGACCCTGCTCGGGGAGCGCCCGGGGCCCGGCGCGCTCGCGGGGCTGGTCCTCATCCTCGGCGGATCATGGCTCTCCACCGGGGGCCGCCTGCCCCCGCGGGGCCCGTCGCGGCGCGCTCGCCGGCATCGGGACCGGCCCGCGCGCGAGTCAGGAAGCTCCGGTCGCACAGAACGGACAGGCACGATCTGAGCCGGTGTACGGCCCGTCTGGTGCGGGCAAAGTACGGCAGACCCCCTGTTAGACTGACCTATGACCGGAAGCGCCTGCCGTAGCACTCATACATTTGGCCAGAACTGCCGAATATATTGGGTGAGCGGATTCTTTCGCGTCCCCCTAAGGCGTTGATGAACCAAAAGCGCCAGGGATCCGTAGGAGAAGCACCAGGACCAGCTCCCGACCAACTGCTTAGACCATCCCCCGATCAACTTCCTCAGTAGCAAGCCTCAACCAGACTTAGGAAGCCCCATGTTTGAGCGATTTACAGAGCGAGCCCGCCAAGTGGTCGTCTTGGCACAGGAAGAGGCCCGGACTCTTAAGCACAACTACATCGGCACCGAGCACATCCTCCTCGGGCTGCTCCGCGAAGAGGAGGGGCTCGCTGCCCGCGTGCTCGAGTCGCTCGATATCACGGTGGAGCGCGTCCGTGCGCAGGTCGTGCGCATTGTCGGCTCCGGGGAAGAGGTCACCTCCGGCCAGATCCCGTTCACGCCGCGCGCCAAGAAGGTCCTGGAGCTGGCGCTGCGCGAGGCGCTGAGCCTCGGGCACAACTACATCGGCACCGAGCACATCCTGCTCGGCCTGGTGCGCGAGAACGAGGGCGTCGCCGCCCGCATCCTGCTCGACTTCGACGCCGACTCGGAGAAGATCCGCAACGAGGTCATCCGGATGCTCTCGGGCCCCGGCAGCCGTCAGCGGGGATCCAGCGCCGGCAGCTCCGGCGCCACCGGCACCGGCGAGGGCAAGAAGTCCTCCAAGCTGCTCGACCAGTTCGGCCGCAACCTGACCAAGCTGGCCTCCGAGGGCAAGCTTGACCCGGTGGTGGGCCGCGAGACCGAGATCGAGCGGATCATGCAGATCCTGTCGCGCCGCACCAAGAACAACCCGGTGCTCGTGGGCGAGCCCGGCGTGGGCAAGACCGCTGTCGTCGAGGGCCTGGCCCAGCGCATCACCAACGCCGACGTGCCCGAGCTGCTCAAGGGCAAGCAGATCTACACGCTGGATCTGGCCGCCCTGGTCGCGGGCTCCAAGTACCGCGGCGAGTTCGAGGAGCGCCTCAAGAAGGTGATGAAGGAGATCACCCAGCGCGGCGACATCATCCTGTTCATCGACGAGCTGCACAACCTCGTCGGCGCCGGCGCGGCCGAGGGCGCCATCGACGCGGCCTCGATCCTCAAGCCGGCCCTGGCCCGCGGCGAGCTGCAGACTGTGGGCGCCACGACGCTGGAGGAGTACCGCAAGTACCTCGAGCGTGACTCGGCGCTGGAGCGGCGCTTCCAGAAGATCACCGTGGATCAGCCGTCCACCGAGGAGACCGTGCAGATCCTGAAGGGCCTGCGCGATCGCTACGAGCAGCACCACAAGGTCAACATCACCGACGAGGCCCTGGAGGCCGCGGCGGACCTGGCCGACCGCTACATCTCCGACCG
>DASXJW010000110.1:0-19643 GCA_036497165.1 Solirubrobacteraceae bacterium | reverse complement strand
TCATCGAGTTCTTCGCCATCGGCACCGCCGTGGTCCCCAACGAGCATGCCGATCCAGGGCAGAAGTTGCCGGACATCACCCCGGTCATCGACATCAACGACTGAGGCCGCACTCTGCCTCGTCGTGATCCGCGGCGCCGGCGGCCGCGGCAGGATCGACGCCGTAGGCATTGGCTCGTCTGCGCACCCAGGAATGACGCCCGTCAGCGGTGAGGCGGCCAGCAGGATCCCGGTCGGGAGTGCGGAGTTGCTCGACAGCGCTCCTGTAGATCGAGCGCGCGGACACGCGCGTCAAAAGCTCAGCTTCGCAAGGACGGTGGCATCGCGGCACCGCCCGACCGATCGCGCCCGCGCGGCCGGGCCGCTCACGTCGTCGTCCCGGAGTCCCCTCACGACCGCTGTGACCGTCAGGGGCGGGTCGATCCCGTGCAGCGTCAGTTTCCGCATGCGCGCCCGTCAGGTGGAGCGGGGACGGCCCACAGGCGGTCAACGGCTTCTTCCAACTGCGCACCGCGACGGGTGACGCACCAAATCCTCTGTGGCAATTCGACGGTTCCGTTGATCTGCTGGCCCCCGTATCGCCTAGGTCGCGATAACCGTTGGGCGGGGTGGCGAAGCCATCCACGCGCCCGTCCGGCAGGGGTCAGCGGGTGATGGCCGCCGCGACCGGGAGGGCGCCGACCTTGATCGGCCGAGACGCGGTGCGGGTGCGCGTGTTCAGCACGCGGACCGTGCCGTCGTAGGTGCCAAGGACGGTCGCGGTCCGAGCCCCGGGCGCGAGCGCGATCGCGGTGGGGTACGAGTAGGTCCCGACCGAGATCGGATGCCCGGCACGGCCGCTGAGGGTGTCGATCGGGGTGACCGTGCCGGCGATGGTGCTCACGACGAAGGCCGTGTGGGCGGTGACCGCGACCGCGGTGGGTGAGCTTCCCACCGGTGTGCTCCGCCGCGCGCGGCGGCGCGCGGTGTCGATGGGGGTGACGCGGTCAGTAGCGCCGTCCACCACCTCGGCGGTGGCGCCGTCGGGGGTCAGCGCGATCGCGTTGGGGGCCTGGCCCGCCGGGATCGGCGGGCCCGCGACCTGCGTGGCGGTGGCGATCGGCGTCACCGTGTTGGCGCCGTAGCTGGCCACATAGAGGGTGCGGCCCCCCCGGTCGACCGCCGCCCCGGACGGAAAGGCGCCCACGGGGATGGTGGCGATCGCGCGGCCGGTGGCGGTGTCGATGGCGCTGACCGTTCCTCCTCCCCAGTTCAGCGCATACAGCGTGCGCCCGTCTGGGGTGACGACGAGGGTGCGCGGGTGGGCGCCCACGGGGATGGGCGTCCCCGGCATGCCGGTGGCCACGGCGATGGGCGTGACCGAGTGCGAGCCGCTGTTGGCGACATACGCGGTGGCGCCGTCGGGGGTGATGGCGATCGCGCGGGGGTCGGCGCCGACCTCGATGGCGGGGCGCGCTCGCAGCGTGGCAGTGTCGATCGGCGTCACGGTCCCCGATCCGGAGTTGACGACGTAGGCGGTGCGGTCGTCCGGGGTCAGCGCGATGGCCTGCGGGCTGCGGCCCACGCGAATCGGCCGGCCGGCCGTGCGCGTGGTGGTGGCGATCGGGGTGACCGTGCCGGCCTGCTCGCTGACCACGAACGCGGTCTGGGGCCGCCGGACCGCGCGAGCGGTGGCGTGGCCGGAGGCGGTGGCGTGGCCGCGGCCGGGATGGGCGAAAATGTCGTTGACGGGGTCGGCGTAGCGGTCGTTAGCGGTCAGCGTGCCCAGGCCCAGAGCGCCCTCGATCGTGCGCAGCAGGCTGTAATGGGTGTAGCGGGCGGGTGACACGTAGCCGCGCCTGACGCCAGTCGAGCCCAGGATGAGCGTGGGCACCCCCTGGGCGGGCCGCTCGTGGTCGTAGGCATCCTCGTCCCAGGTGACGATCGCCAGCGACCGCTGCGTGCGCCACGCGGGCGAGCGCATGATAGCGCCAAGCTGGGCCTTCAGGAAGCGGTCTCCGGCGCCGATGCCGCACCCCTCCATGTCGTCGCAATCGTTGGGTCCGACCCATACGAAGCTGGGGGTAGTGGCGGCGCTGCCCAGATCTGGGGCCATCGCCTCCAGCGGCAGCTCGTGGGCGGCGCAGTAGGCCGGCCGTCCGCGGATGTCGGCGAAGTAGTTCAGCGGCAGGTCGTCGTTCCAGTAGTAGCCGTGCACCGTGTCGTCGCAGGGCCCGGCGGCGCTCTCGTCGTAGGCCCGCCATGTCTCATGGGCGGTGTCGATGAGATCGCCGATGTTGCGGGCGTGGATCGTGTACTGGGAGTCGTATTCGAGTGGGTCATCGAGCGGGATCCCGAAGGCACCGCCGCCGGCCAGGGCCAGGTAGTTCGCGTCAGACGGATGCTCCTCGGCGAAGAACCGCCCCAGCTCGCTGCCCTGGGGCAGCAGGCTGTTGAAGTAGGGCGCTTGGCGGCGGTTGCCGACGATCGCGCGCGTGTCCTGGTTTTCGAAGTAGAAGAGGAAGACATGGTCGTAGCGGGGCACCCGGGCCGCGGGAGGCCGCAGCGAGGCGGACGGCTGAGCAGCTCCCCCGACCACGAGCCTGACGTCATCGGCGACGGCGCGGTCATAGCCGACAAGCGGTGCGTTGGGCCCGTCGACGTTGGTCAGCGAGGTCGCCAGGGTCACCGTGACCCGTGCCGCGTTGGCGTCGTAGGGCAAGCGCCCGGAGAGGGCTCGGCGGCGCATCGCGCTCACGCGGTCGCGTTGCCGTCCTCCCACGGGCCCCAGCGTGGCGTGGCTGAGCGGCGCACCGCCCGCGGAGAGGAAGGTGACCGTCACGCGGGCGGCGCTCGTGGTGGTACCCCCCAACGCGGCAGAGAGCGTGTACACCGTGCCCGCCCGCAGTCGCCTCCCACCGGCGGTGCCGAGCGGCACGGTCTGCACGAGGCGCGCCGTGCCCCCGGCGCCTCCGACAAAGAGCTGTCCGTGCCCGCGGTGGGGATACCCGCGCGTGCCGTACCGGACGACGGTGGGCAGTCCATCGGCGACGCTCCAGCCGGGGATGGTCACGGCGTCCCAACCCTGGACCGAGGCAGCCCCGGCCTCGGCACCGGGGTTGTGCAGGAGATCCCGCCCGGCGTGGGCGCCGGCGAAGGGCGGAGACACCAGCCCCAGAGCGACCAAGCCCGAGACGATGATGCGGCGATGGCTCACGTGCGTGCGTGCACCGTATCCGCGATCGAAACCATTGTGTGTTGCAATCTGGCGACGCCGTCGCTCAGGCGCGCGCGGTGAACGAGCATGGCATCCGCTTGATGCCGTGGATGAACCCGCTGCGCAGGAGCTCGGGCTCACCGGCCTCGATGTCCGGGATGACCCGGAGCATCTCGCCGAAGATGGCGCTGAGCTGAACGCGGGCCAGCGACGCGCCCAGACAGTAATGCGGACCACCGCCGCCGAACCCGAGATGGCGGTTCGGGCTGCGGGCCACGTCGAACTCCCACGGGCGGTCGAAGGCGGACTCGTCGCGGTTGCCCGAATGGTAGAAGAGGACGACCTTCTCCCCCGGCGGCAGGGTCTGGCCGTGCAGCGTCACCTCTCGCGTGGTGGTGCGGCGAAAGGTGAGAACCGGCGTCGCCCAGCGGATGAACTCCTCGACGGCGTCGGGCACTCGGGCCCCGAGGTCGGCGACCAGGGTCTCGCGCTGGTCGCGGTGCAGCGTGAGCGCGCGCATCGCATGAGAGGTCGTGTGGCGGGTCGTGTCGTTGCCGGCCACCGACAGCAGCACGAGAAAGGCGGCGATCTCCGGATGGGTGAGGCGGTCGCCGTCGACCTCGGCCTGGACGAGCGCGGTCATGAGGTCGTCGGCCGGATGCTGCTCGCGGTGCTTGGCCAGCTCAGTCGCGAACTCGGTCAGCGTCCACAATGCGGCGCCCAGCACCTCGATGGGCCGGCGGTCGCCGAAGCAGTCGGGGTCAGCGGCCATGATCAAGGTGTCGGCCGCCTCCACGACCCGATCACGGTCCGCCTCCGGAACCCCGAGCATGTCGGAGATCGTCTGAAGGGGCAGCCGCTTGGCGATCAGGTCCACGAAGTCGCCGCCGCCGGTCGTGGCCGCCTCGGCGATGATCCGCTTGGCGTTGATGCGGATACCGTCCTCGATGCGCTTGATCTGGCGCGGCGTGAACGCCGCCGACACCAAACCGCGCAGCTTGGTGTGGCGGGGAGCGTCCATGGCCAAGAACGACTGCGAGGCCTCCAGCATCTCCGGCGGCGCGTCGGCGAACTGGACGCCCTCGCCCGAGCAGAACGCCCCAGCGTCGCGCGAGATCCGCCGGATGTCGTCGTAGCGCACGATCGCCCAGTAGTGCAGCCGTCCCTGGTGCGGGAGGCCGAGGATGTCCTCGGGCGGCTCGTGGCGCGAGATGGGCTGGGCGCGGCGCAGGTGCGCGAAGTAAGTGTCACGCGCCTCGGCGGAGCGACCCCAGAACTCCAGCGAGCCCAGATCGACGTCGGCGAGCTCCGCGGCGGACATGACGTTCATGCCGGCACTCTAACCGGCGCCCACGGACGGCAACGGCCGGCCCCGCCGAGGTGGCGGGACCGGCCGAACCGGGGTTGTGGGGGTGGACTAGTGCTTCTTGTGGCTGCGGTGACCCTGGTCGCCACCGAGCGTGCCGAGCTGATACGACGTGACGGAGTTGAACGTGCCGTTTGCGGGCAGCACCGCCGACGGCCATGCCGGATCACCCTGGTGATGCGGCGTGTCGGGGTAGTGCTGGGTTTCCAGCGTGAACCCCTGCGTCTGGCGATACGTGTTGCCACTGGTGCCGATCAGGTCTCCAACAAGGAAGTTGCTGGAGTAGAACTGCACGCCCGGCTGATCGGTGAACGTCCGCAGGACGATTCCGGACTTGGGGTCAAGCGCCGTCGACACCAGGCGGTAGCCGGAGCCGCTGAGCACCCAGTTGTTGTCATAGCCATGGGCGATCTGGAGCTGCTTTAGCTGCCCCGCCGGCGCCGTGAAGCCATCCGGCAGGTTGGTGTTGCGGATGTTCTTGCCGATCGGGGTCAGATGCCGGAAGTCATACGCCGTCCCAGCCACGTTCACGAAGTACGGAGCCTCCGGAATGAGGTTGGCGTCGACCGGCGTGTACTGGTCGGAGTTGATCTGCAACAGCTGGTTCTCGACCGTTCCTGAGGACTCACCGGCCAGGTTGAAGTACGAGTGGTTGGTGAGGTTGATGACCGTGTCGAGCGTCTTGGAGCTGTTGATCGCCGTGTAGGTGATCTTGAGCTGGTTGTCCCGCGTCAGCGTGTAGACGACGGTGGCCTGCACGTCTGCCGGGAAACCGTTGCATGGCGTCTTGGTCTGCGCGGGGTCGCAGCCCTCGCCGGACTTGAACGTGTTCGTCAGCTCGAGCGAGGCCGACCCGCGATTCGTGGACGTCGCCGCGGACCAGACCGCGGTGTTCCAGCCCAAAAAGCCACCGTGCAGCGTGTTGGGGCCGTTATTGGCGTCGAGCGTGTAGTGCTGGCCGTTGAGATCAAACGACGCATTGGCGATGCGATTGGCGTAACGGCCGATAATCGCCCCGAAGTAGGTGTCGCCGGATCCGCCGGGGGCCGGCCACGGAGTTCCGGTGTGGCCCTGGAAGAAGTCGTTGACGTAGTCCGACAGCCTCGGGAACCCGAGCACGACGTCCCTGGTCCTGCCCCGCTTGTCCGGGACCCAGATCGACTGGACGACGCCACCGAAGTTGGTGATCTTGACGACCATGCCGTTGGAGTTGGTCAGGGTGTAGAGGTTCGCTGTCTGGTCCGGGGCCCCCCCGACGCCCGGGACCGTGCCCCACGGCACGCCGTTGTCGATCGTCGCCCCGACGTTGCCGTGATGATGCCCGTGGCGCTGATGACCCTTGTTCTTGGCCACGGCGTGCGCTGAGGCGCCTGCGGCGAAGGCCGCAGAGATCAGAGCGCATGCGGAAAGGAACGCGAACAGCCTCCTGCTGCCGCGGAACGCGTGCTGCATTTCGGCTCCCTTCGATATGTACGCGCCCCCCACCCACCTGGCGGACGCGTCTCCCTCGTTGACCCTGTTAACGCTAACACGGTTCTTACACGGGTGTCAATCGCTACTAAGGCTCACTAAAGGCACGTACCCCAGGCCGATCTCGGCGCGGTGCTAGGTTGCCGATGTGGCCGCGATCGGCGTCTCCGCCCCCCGCCGTGACTCCGAGGCCAAGATCCGGGGCGCGACGCAGTTCGCCGCAGACCCGCCGGTACCGGGCCTGCTGCACGCCCGGCTCGTGCTCTCCCACGAGGCCCATGCGATGATCGCGGGCATCGACGCCGCCGAGGCCGCCGCGCTGCCAGGGGTCGTCGCGGTGCTCACGGCCGCCGACCTGCCGATCGTCGCTCGGGGCAAGGGGCGGCTGTATGAGCCGCTGGCGCGCGAGGAGGTGGTCTACGCGGGCCAGCCGGTGGCGATGGTCGTCGCCGAGACCGACGCCCAGGCCGCGGATGGAGCGGCGCTCGTCGATGTCGACCTGGAGCCGCTGGAGCCCGTGGTGGATCTCGAGGCCGCGGCCCGACCCGGCGCCCCGCGCGCCCGGGTGATCGAGGCGCAGGTGGATGAGGGATCGGACATCGCCGACGCCCACGCCGCCGTGGCGGCGGCCAGGCTGGAGGGCGAGGAGCTGTCCGACAACGTTCTGGGCACGGCGCGGCTGGCCAATGGCGACATCGAGGCCGCGCTCGGCGCGAGCCACGTGGTGGTGCGCGGCCGCTTCGAGACTCCATGGATGTACCAGGGCTACCTGGAGACGCAGACGGCCACGGCATGGCTGGAGCCCGAGGGCGAGCTGGTCGTGCGCAGCTCCACCCAGGCGCCGTTCGCCACGCGCGACTCCCTGGCCAAGCTGTTCGGATTGCCCACCGAACAGGTGCGCGTGCGCACGGCGCCGCTGGGTGGAGCCTTCGGCGGCAAGATGCTCATCATCGAGCCCCTGGCCTGCTCGGCGGTGATGGCGCTCAAGCGGCCGGTGCGCCTGGCCCTGACGCGCAGCGAGGACATCGCCGCCACCAACCCGGCCGGGGCCGAGATCCTCGACCTTGCGCTGGGGGCCGACGCGGATGGGCGGCTCAGCGGGATTCGTGCCCGCGTGCTGGTCGACCGCGGCTCCACCGACGACTTCGGCGTGGAGTCGATCGCGGCCATGCTGGCCGCGGGCCCCTACAACTGGCCCGCGCACGAGCTGACGGCGCTGGGCGTCGCCACCAACCGCGTCACCTTCGGCGCCTACCGCGCTCCGACGGCGGCTCCCGCGGCCTTCGCCGTGGAGTCGCTCATCGACGAGCTGGCCGGCCGGCTGGGCCTTGACCCTTTGGAGGTGCGGCTGCGCAACGTCGCCGGCGAAGGCGACCGGTCGCCCGCGGGCCAGACCTTCCCGGTCTTCGGCGCGCGCGCCTGTCTCGAGCGCGTTCGCGATCATCCCCTGTGGGCGCGCCGGGGCGAGGTCGGCTTCGGCGAGGGCGTCGGCGTGGCCATCGGCTGGTGGCCGGGCGGCTACGAGCCGGCGGCGGCGGTGTGCCGGCTGGACGCCGACGGCCGCCTGACCGTCATCACCGGCGCGGCCGACATGACCGGCGTCGAGACGGGCTTCGCGACAATCGCCGCCGAGGCCTTCGGCGTCGATGTCTCGCGCGTGCGAGTCGTCAACGCCGACACGTCGAGCGCGCCCTACGCCGGGACCAGCGGCGGCAGCAAGGTCACCTACACCGTGGGGCGGGCGGTGGAGCGCGCGGCCATCGAGGCCCGGGAGCGGCTGCTCGAGGTGGCCGCCGACGAGCTCGAGATCTCGCCGCTTGACCTCGAGATCGTGGACGGCTCCATCCAGCCGGTGGGTGTCCCGGCCAAGGCCCTGGCCATCGACGAGCTCGCCCCGAAGATCCTCAGCTTCGGCAGCCGCCACATGCCGGTGGAGGGGCACGGCCGCTCGGCCCAGACCCCGGCACCCCAGGCTGCCGCTCACCTCTCGCACGTACGGGTCGACCCCGACACGGGCGCCGTCACCGTCCTGGCCCACGTGATCGCCCAGGACGTCGGGCGCGCACTCAATCCCGCCCTGGTGGAAGGCCAGATGCAGGGTGGCACCGCCCAGGGCCTGGGCTGGGCGCTGCTCGAGGAGCTGGCCCACGACGACCACGGTCAGCTCACCACCGGCACCTTCGTGGATTACGCGATGCCCACCGCCGACAGCACGCCTCCCATCGATGCCCAGATCGTCGAGGTGCCCGCGCCCGAGGGCCCCTACGGCGCCAAGGGCGTCGGAGAGGCGCCCATCGTGGGGGTGGCCGGCGCTGTCGCCAACGCGATCGCGGCCGCCACCGGCGGCGTGCGCCTCACGCGGCTGCCGATGACGCCCGAGCGCGTCTGGCGGGCGCTCAGCCCGCGATCCTGAAGGTCACCGGCCCCAGGACCGCCACCACGCGGATGAACTGCGGGCACATCATGCCCTGCCCGCACTTCGGCCTGGCCAGCACCTCGACGCGCGCCGAGTAGGCACCCGGACACCACACGCCGCCCAGCTGGGCGGGACCGACGGCGACGACCACCGCCTGCCCCGCGGGCGCCACCGGCACCGCCTCGTCATGCATCCCGACGCAACCGGCGTGGCGGGGCCCGAGGACGCTCAGCGCCTGGGAGATCCGTGTGCCCGCGCGAGCGCCCGTCTCCGGGGAGGTGAAGCGCACGCGGATGACCGAGTGCGGCGTGCCACTCGTGGGACTGACGGTCAGCGCGGTCGGACCGCCGCGCGGCGCAGCGCCGGAGCCGGTGGTGCTGACGCCGGTCGAGCTCGTGGGCGTGGTCGTCGTGGTGGCGGGGCTCGTGGCGCCCGCGCCGGGCGCGCTCGAGCTCGTGGTGTGCGAACCCCCGCAGCCGGAGGACGCGGCGCACAGGGCCGCCAAGGCCGCGGCGATGATCAGCCGGGCTCGCCCGCGCCTCATGCGGTCTCCTCGGTCGTTATGCGCGGGCGCCCGCTCAGCCGGCACTGTCCACGAACGCCCACAGCGCGTCCTGGGCGCCCTCCACCACGGGTTCGCCGTGCGCCAGCAGCAGGCGGTCGAAGTCCAGATCGAGCAGCCCGCGATAGGCCCTGCGGAGACCTTCCTTGGTCTGGGCCGGTTCGTCCATGAGCCAGTCGGGCACGAAGGTGAGGCCCTCGACGCCCGGCCAGCGCACCACCCCGTCGGCGCAGGCCAGCGCGGCATGGCTGGGGATGTACAGCGCCGTCTCGTCCGGGCAGATCGCATCGATCTCGTGGACCGCGATACCGCCGGGAAGCTCGTCCCCGAACTGAAACGGCGTCACCGGCCCCCGTCCCTCGAGCTCGTGCAACCCGTTGGCGATGCAATGGACCTCGCAGCCGAAGTCCTCGTGCAGCCGCCACGCGTCGCGGTCGTGGTGGCGGTTGGACAGGACCACATGCCGGGGCTCCGAGCGGCGCTGGGCGAACCAGTCCGGGCCGTCCGGGGGATACAGCGGGTCGATCAGCACCCCCGCATCCTGGAGGTAATACGAGCTGACGGGTTGGCCGATATGGGGATGACGGGCCGTCCAGTGCCACAGCCCTGGAGCGATTTCCTCCACGCGCTGAGGCTACCCCGTACGGCGGGAAGGGATTGATCCGTTGATGTCGCAACGAGAACTAGACTCTGAGCATGGAAACCTTCGTGGATACAGGCCTTGAGGGAGCCGCCCTCGATGCGTGGCGCAGCTATCTGCAGAGCCACGCCTCGATCGTGCGGGTCCTCGACGCCGACCTGGTCGCCGAACACGGCATGACTACCAGGGACTACGAGGTCCTGCTCTATCTGTCACAGGCCGAGGGCGGGCATCTGCCGATGTCGGCGCTGGCCGAGAGCACCATGCTCACTCGCTCGGGGATCACCCGGCTCGTCGACGGCCTCGTTCAGGCTCGCCTGTGCGAGCGGGTCGCCTGCCCCAACGACGCCCGCGTCTCCTACGCCCAGCTGACCGGACACGGCTATGAGAAGCTGCGACAGGCCGGCTGCTCCCACGTAACCAGCATCCGGCGCCTGTTTTTGGAGCACTTCTCGCCCGACGAGATCGAGCAGCTCGCCGCGCTGCTGGGCCGCCTGCCCGGCGCCCAGGCCGGCGGGCGCTGCACCCCCGAGTAGCCGCGTCCCCGAGGGGCGCGTCGCGTGCGGTTCGCGAGCGCGATCGCGCCGCGGTGGCGGCCAGATGCTTGACAGCGCAACCATTTGTGCTATGTTGGTTGCGCAGTCAACAAACCCCCTTTCCCAGGAGAGCTCCCAATGTCCGCAACCACGCTTCAGCAGATCCCCACCGGTGTCTACAACGTCGACCCGAGCCACTCCAATGTCGGCTTCGAGGTCCGCCACATGGGGATCGCCACCGTCCGCGGCCGCTTCGGCGCGTTCGAGGGCACGATCGACGCCTCCGGTGACGCCGCCGTCCTGCAGGGCAACGTCGAGGTCGCCACGATCGACACCGGCGACGCCAACCGCGACGGCCATCTCAAGGGCCCCGAGTTCTTCGACGCCGACCAGCAGCCGAAGATCAGCTTCCACTCCACCGCTACCGAGGTCGGCGCCGGCGGCCAGATCACGCTGCGGGGCGAGATCACGATCAAGGGCATCACAAAGCCCATCGAGCTCACCGGCGAAGTCGCTGAGAACGGCGAGGACCCGTGGGGCAACGAGCGGATCGGCCTCGAGCTCACCAGCGCCATCGATCGGCGTGACTTTGACCTCAAGTGGAACCAGACTCTGCCCAACGGCAACCTCCTCGTCGCCAACGAGGTCAAGCTGCTGGTCAGCGTCTCGGCCGTCAAGAGCGCGTAACCCAATGAGGATCCTCGGTATCTCCGGCAGCCTGCGCGCAGCGTCGTACAACACGGCGCTGCTGCGGGCAGCCGCCCAGGTGGCGCCTCCCGGCGTGACCGTCGACATCTACGAGGATCTCGAGCTCCTGCCTCCGTTCAACGAGGACCGCGAGGACGCTCCGCCCGTCGAGGTGGAGCGTCTGCGCGCGGAGCTCGAGAGCGCCGACGCCGTGCTGTTCGCCACCCCTGAGTACAACACGACCATGCCCGGCCAGATCAAGCAGGTCGTGGACTGGGCCTCGCGCCCCCACGGTCCCGGCTCGGCGCTGTGGGGCAAGCCCGCCGCCGCCATCGGCGCCAGCATGACCGACTACGGCGCGATGTGGGCCCAGGATCACCTGCGCAAGGCGCTCGGCATCGCCGGCGCGCGCGTGCTCGACATCGAGCTTCCCGTGGCCAAGGCCCAGGACCTGTTCTCACCCGACGGCGAGCTCACGGACCCCGAGACCCGCGACCGGCTCGCGGAGCTGGTCTCCGAGCTCGTTGCCCATCACAGCCGTTTCGCCGCCGCGGCGGCGTAGCGTGGGGCGATGGACCGCATGAGCCCCTCCCCCACCTCCGCCCTCGCGGCGCCATCGATCGCCGCCGCCACCTCGCCGGGCGCCGTCAGCCTGACCGTCTCCGATATCGCCCGCAGCCGCGCCTTCTATGAGACGGGGCTGGGGCTGAGCGTGCGAGAGCTCGACGACGGCGGGCTGAGCTTCGGCGTTCCGGCTGGGCCTGCCCTCGTGCGCCTGTACGGCGATGCTTCGGCCGCCGCCCTGGACCGGCGCGCCACCGGGCTCTTTCACCTGGCGATCCTGTTCGGCTCCCGTCTTGACCTCGCGCATGCGCTGGCCCGGCTGGCGCAGGTCCGCTGGTCGCTGGACGGCGTCGCTGACCATCTCGTCTCCGAGGCGCTGTATCTGTCCGATCCCGATGGCAACGGGATCGAGCTCTATCGCGACCGGCCCCGCGACCAGTGGACCTACGCCGACGGCCAGTTGCAGATGGCGACGCAGCCGCTCGATCTGCAGGGGCTCGCCGACGAGCTGTCCGCCGTGGATGAGGCGCAGACGCGCGTCCCGGTAAGCACCACGATCGGGCACGTCCACCTGCAGGTGGCCGACATCCCCGCGGCGGAGGCTTTCTATCACGGGGTCCTCGGCTTCGACGTGACCACGCGCGGCTACCCCGGCGCGCTGTTTCTCTCCGCCGGCGGCTACCACCATCACCTCGGTCTCAACACCTGGCACAGCGCCGGCGCCGGCCCCGCCGCGCCCGGTTCGGTCGGCCTGCGCTCCTACGAGATCGCGCTGCCCGACCGCGACGAGCTGCACCGTGTACGCAACCGCGTGCGCGACGCCGGGCTGCAGCTCGAGAGCGAGACCGGCGACAGCGTCGCGGTCCGCGATCCCTCGGGCAACCTCGTCATCCTGCGCTGTCGCTGAGCGGCGGCCGGGCCCCATCCCCGGCCGCTACTCTTCGGGTCTCCGGCGACGTGGCGGAGTGGCTACGCAGCGGCCTGCAAAGCCGTCTACACCGGTTCGATTCCGGTCGTCGCCTCTCGTTCGCGCCATGACTCCGCGACGGACCGTCGTGTTGCGTTTGGTCATGTGCGGGCAGAATGGACTCCGTGACCGACGGCCCGCCGGAGAACAGACGTCGCTTCGCGCCACGGACCGGCCAGACGGTCCTGACGCCGGTCGAGCCCGCGCTTGCCCCCTCCGAGCAGGTCGAGACGCTCTATCGCCTGAGCGATCCCGCGTTGTCGGAGCTGGGGCTCAACGAGTTCCTGGACGCGCTGCTCGTCCGCGTCCGCGAGACGCTGAAGGTCGACACGGTCGCCATCCTGCTCTACGACGCCGCGACCGACGAGCTCGTGGCCCGCGCCGCCAAGGGCATCGAGGAGGAGGTCGAGGCGGGGGTGCGGCTCCCGCTGGGCCAGGGGTTTGCCGGCCGGATCGCCGCGGAGCGCGTGGCCATCTTCATTCCCGATGTGGACCACGCCGACATCCTCAACCCAATCCTGCGCCAGAAAGGGATCCAGTCGCTGCTGGGGATCCCCCTGATCGTGGAGGGAGAGATGATCGGCGTGCTCCACGTCGGCTCGCTGCGGCGCCGTGAGTTCGGGCCGCGTGACCTCGCCGTGCTTCAGGTCGCCGCCGCCCGCGCCGCCCCCGGCATCGAGCGCGCCCGTCTGTTGTCGGCCCTGGAGCGCGAACACCGCGTGGCAATGATCCTGCAGCGCAGCCTTCTGCCCAAGCGGCTGGCCAACGTCGTCGGCGTCGAGACCGCCGCCAGGTACCTGCCGGCCAGCGACGAGGTCGGCGGCGACTGGTATGACGTGTTCGAGCTGGCCCGCGGCCGGTTGGGCGTGGCGATCGGAGACGTGGTGGGCCACGGGGTCGGCGCGGCAGCGCTCATGGGCCAGCTTCGCACCGCCCTTCACGCCTACGCGATGCATGACCTCGGGCCGGCCAAGACCCTGGAGCTCGTCGACCGCTATGTCCAGTCGATGCCGGACTACGCCATGGCCACCGCCTCCTACGCGGTGATCGAGCCCGACACCGGCGAGGTGAAGATCGCGAGCGCCGGCCATCTTCCGGCCATCGTTGTCGGTCGTGACGGCGGTCGTGTCGTGGAGATCGCGCCCTCGGCCCCCCTCGGGGCCTTCTCCTACGGGCGGGTGCAGGAGCACGAGCTGGTGGTGGAGCCGGGCGAGACGCTCGTCCTCTATACCGACGGCCTCATCGAGCGACCGGGCACCCCACTGACGGACAGCATCGAGGAGCTCGTGCGCGTCGTCCATGGCCCTCGATCCGTGGAGGACCTGGTGCTCCGGGCGGTGGAGGAGATGGTTCCGCCCGGCGGCCTGCGCGATGACATGGCCATCGTGGCCATCCAGAACCGCGAAATTGACGAGGAGCTGCGGCTCCGGCTGCGGGCCGATCCCAAGGTGCTGGCGGAGATCCGGCACCTGCTGCGGCGTTGGCTGCGCCACCAGGGGGCGAATGACTCACAGACGCTCGAGATCACACTGGCGGTGAGCGAGGCCTGCACCAACGCCATCGAGCACGCCTACTCTCCCGCGCCGGCGGAGTTCTCGCTGACCGCGACGGCGGGCGATGGCCTGCTCACCTTCATCGTCAGCGACGCAGGTCGCTGGCGGGCGCCACGCGGGCATGATCGCGGACGGGGGCTGACGATCATCCGAGCGGCCATGGACGATGTGGAGGTCAGTGCCTCCGAGACGGGGACGGAGATCGTGATGCAGAGGCGGATCGCGCCGTGAACCTGGCCGACGTGCGGTTCTCCGACCACGACCGGGTGGTGGTGGCACGCGTGACCGGCGAGGTCGATCTCTCCAACGCCGAGAGCATCGAGAGTGCGATCACCGAGGCCACCCCGAACCAGGCGCTCGCGCTCATCCTCGACGTCAGCGCCCTGGACTATCTCGACAGCGCCGGGATCCACCTCATCTACAAACTGCGCGAGAGGCTGCGAACGCGCGGGCAGACGCTGCGGCTGGTCATCCCGGCCGCCTCACCCGCCAACGACGCCTTGCGGCTGGCCGGCGTCTCTCAGGTGGTGGACACCGCGCAGTCGCTGGAGGCGGCGATGCGGGAGTTCGCCGAGCCCGACGCGACCCGGGCGCAGGTCCCCGGTCAGGGCTCGGTGTGATCCGCCGCCTCGGTGTGATCCGTCGCCTCGCCCTGAGCCCGCGCTCGTGAGCGACGTCATCGCGGCGCTCCAGTCGCCGGACCTGCCTGGGCTGACGGCCGTTGAGGTGGGCGGCGACTCCAGCGAGCTGGACCTCTCCGGCGCCCTCGTGGCCCGCGACCGATCGGCCGCTGACGGGCACCCGGCCGCCGGTCCGGTGTCCGTGCGGCGGGTGCGGGTGCGAGAGTCCGAGCTGCGCGGGCTGGTCCTGGAGCCCGGCACCGCGGCCGGGCTGACGCTGGTCGACGTCGTCCTGGACGGCTGCGGCCTGTCCAACGTCGACGGCCGCGAGGGACTCATGACCCGCGTCGAGCTGCGCCGGTCCCAGCTCGTGGGCTTCGGCTTCACTCGGGGCGAGGCCCGCGACCTGCGCGTGGTCGACTCCTCGCTGCAGCTCGCCGCCTTCACCTCGGCCACGCTGCACAACGTGGTCTTCGAACGCGTCAACCTCGGCGAGGCGTCGTTCATGGACGCCCGCCTCGACGCCGTGGCGTTCCTGGACTGCCGGCTCGAGGGCGTCGATTTCCGCGACGCGAGGCTGAGCGCCTGCGCCATCCGCGGGGCCTCGCTGGACGGCGTACTGGGCGTCGAGTCCCTGCGCGGCGTCCGGATGCCGTGGTCTGACGTTCTCAGCTCAGCCGGGGCGCTGGCGGCGGCACTGGGCATCACCATCGAACACGAGTGAGCCGCGTGCGCCGCCGCCCCTTCAGCCTGGATCGGAGCCTCACCCGTCTACTTCCCCGCTCGCCCAGCGCCAAACCGGATCCTGGTCCCTAGGCGGCCGGCGTGCGGTGACCGGCGTCCTCCAAGCCGGCGCCGCCGCGCACCGGGTGCGGGTTATACTCGGCCACCTCGCGGCTGTAGCTCAGTTGGCTAGAGCGTCTGCTTGCCATGCAGAAGGTCGAGGGTTCGAGTCCCTTCAGCCGCTCTCTCAGAAGGCCCCGGTAATCCCGGGGGTTCTTGTTCGCCAGAGTTGGTTTGGGCGGGCGATTTCGACCGGCGCTTCCACTCGCCCTACCAGACCTGCGGCGGGGCACGTCCACCAACGGTTGTTCGATCCAGCACGGGGCCTGCGACGCCCGCTCCATGCGGTTTGTCCTGCCACGCCGAGCCCCTGACTTACGCCGGCCGTCGCGTACCGGAATGGCGTCCGCAGCTGGCGCCGCGGACACATCGACTGGTGATCTGCTGGGACGATGCGGCAGTCGGCCGCCCTCGCCACGATCGCTGGTTATCGTCCATCTCGGGCGCCGGGTCAGCGACCGCGCCCACTACCGCTCGCCGCGGAACATGGATTGCGCGCCGCGCCGGGCTGGTTTAGCGTCGCTGTCGATGGTGGACGCCGAAACGATTCTGCCCGAGGCGGTGGACAGGGATCGAGCGCGGCAGGTGAGCGACTTGTGACCGCGCAGATGTCGGGCGGCTTGACCCATGGTGGGTTCAACCCACAGGTCAGCAACGCCGAAGGCGAGGTGCTCGTCGGGTGCCCGGGTACTCCGTCAACGCTGCGAGGAGAACGCGAGGGCCGCATCGTCGGCCGAGCGAGCAGCTGGATCCAATCGAGAACAGGCGGCTTGTCGCGGGCGTCGATCTGCACGCCGAACCGCCGCGTCTGTGTGACAGCGTGGTGATCGTGTGAACGCCGACGTCGGGGTGGTCGGTGCCGGTCCCGCGGGTCTGCTGGCCGCCAACGCGCTGGTCCGGGCCGGCGTCGAGTGCGCGGTCTTCGAGCGACTGTCGGAGGACGCGGCGCGCGCCCGGACTCGGGCCGGACAGATCGACGCCCGCACCGTGGCGCTGCTCGATCGCCACGAACTTTCCACTGGGCTGCACGCACGAGGCGTCACGAGCGAGGCGTGCGAGTTCCGTAGAGGCGGCGTCCGGCACATCTTCGACTATGCCGCGTTGACTGGCTTTCGGCATTACTTCTACCCGCAGCAGCTGCTGGTGGGCGACATGATCGATGCGCTTCGGGCTCGTGGCGGCGAGGTCGCCTTCGGGTGCGCTGCGGCCGAGATCCGGAACACTGACCGGCCGGTGATCGTTCTGGCCAATGGTCAGAAGGTCCCCTGCGACTTCGTGCTTGGGTGTGATGGCTTTCACGGGATATCCCGGCATGCGCTGAAGGGGGCGACATGCAGCGGCGTGGATTTCGCCGCCGCGTGGCTCGCGTTCCTGGCCCAGGTGCCGTCAGGTGATCACGGGGTCTACGGGCTGCACCCCGACGGATTCGCCGGACACATGCCCAGGAGCGCGACCGTGTCCCGCTTCTACCTCCAGATCGAGCCGGGGACCGATCCGAACGGCTCATCCGACGAATGGATCTGGAACGAGATCACGCCGCGCCTGGCCGCGAACGGGATCGAGCTCACTCCGGGACGGATCCTCGAACGTGGCGTCATGGAACTCCACAGCTACGTGACCGAGCCGATGCACCAGGATCGACTATTCCTGGCCGGCGACGCCGCCCACATCGTCACGCCGGCCGGCGGCAAAGGCATGAATCTCGCCCTTCAAGACGCCGACGAGCTGGTCGCCAGGCTTCTCGGCCACTACCGGTCCGCGGACGACCGCGGGCTCGAGGCGTACAGCCGGACGCGCCTTCCCGCGGTGTGGCGCGTCGTCGAATTCTCACACTGGATGCTCGACCTATTGCTGGCCCGGCCAAGCGAAGGACGGTTCCGCGAGGGACTGCGCGACGCCCGGCTCGCGCGGCTGATGTCCGGCGGGCAATTTCCCAAAGAGTTCGCGGAGAACTACGTCGGACCGCCTGACACCGCCGAGTGAAGGATGCGGAACCAGGACGAGCATTTGCGCAGCGCGAAAAGAACCGTGCCGCCACGGACGCAAGATTCCGCCAGGGTCCGGACCTGGTCTCGCGGGTCGCCAAAGGCAGGTCGTCGCGACTGCTTTGCCACCGGCGAGCGGTAGCGGGCGCGGTCGCTGACCCGACTCCCGAGATAGGACGATGAGGGTCCGTTGCGTTCCGGTGTCGCTGCCCCGGAACCCAGCCGCCCTATGGAGAGACCGGCGGGATGTTGAGGGGGAGCGGCTTGACGCGCCCCCGCTCCTTGCTCTACAGGGCCAGACCTGCGCTGGCGTGCATCATCGGCGGCCGGCGCGCATCCACGGCGGAGATGATCTCCTCTGAGGAAATCCGGTAGGACCAATGCTCCTGCTCGTCCTTTGCATCGTGTCGCACGCATAGCAAGCCGCGCTCTTCTCCCTTGTGAGCGCTCGTGCGCTGGTGAGGTCGCTCAGCCATCCCGGCGGATATGGCGACGACCACGCCCGCCACGACGCCGAGCGTTGCGATGCCCGCGCTCATCGATCGCAGCAGCCCGCGGTGTGCGGCCAGGTCACCGCGTGCGAGCGCTCGCCCGCGGACGGTCGGCACGCACATCCCCACGACGACGGCGGCTAGCAGCGACAGCCCGCGGAGCGGATAGGCAAGCGCCTCTGGTGCCGACTTGGGCCCGGCATGGATGAACAGCACGCCGATGGCGCCGAGCGAGAGCGCTGAGCGCGAGCGCGGTGCCGTTCCACGACAGAAGCGTGCGCTCGTTGGCGAACGTGAATCGCGGATCGGGATCCTCGCCGACGTCCTCGAGCGCGTCGTCGCGGTGCCTGCGCAGGACCCGCGCTGTATGGTCGCGACTGGGCCGCACGCGTTGGTCGATCAGGGCGCTGCTCTCATCCGGCACGGGTCGTAGCGTGGCCGTAGCGCGTGTGCCCGACGTCGTGTGCGATGGCGGACGGTGAGGGCGCTGCACCGGTCCATGAGAACAGGCGCGACCGTTCCGACGGCCGTCAGCAGGGCCTCGGCTCGTCGCGAGGATTCGGCTCGACCGACTCGGACGAAAGGAACCACATGAGCTCATGGCTATCGGCCTGCATCGTCGACCGCGCTCATCCGGTCATCGGCGCGACGGTCATCAGTCCGGCGGTGGTCGCTGCCTGGCTCCTGACCGGCAACATCAGCACCGTCGGTGCCTGACATGCGCGCATCGACGCCCGTTGGCGCTGAGACGGGCGGACACCACGCAGAGCGTCCCAACCCCGGGCCCGGGTCGGCTGAGCACCCAACAACACATAGGTTCGGAAAGCGCGCCGACATGATCGTGCACGAGCACGAGCCGTTCAACGCGGAGACAGGACTCGCCGCGCTGGCCGAGAGTTCACTGACCGCCACCGACGCGTTCTACGTCCGCGGGCACGGCCCGGTGCCGGACATCGACCCCGCGTTGTGGAGGCTGCGTGTGGATGGCCTCGTCGAACGGGAACTGGACCTTTCCTTGGCCACGTTGCGTGAGGCGTTGCCGGCGCGGACGGTGACTGCGACGCTGCAGTGCGCCGGCAACCGCCGCGCCGGGCTGATCGCGATCCGTGACATCCCCGGCCAGCCGTGGGGGCCAGGCGCGACCGGGACCGCGACGTGGACGGGCGTGACGCTCGGCGACGTGCTCGCATTGGCGGGGCCGCGGCACGCCGCCGCGCATGTCGGGTTCGAGGGCGCCGAGCTGTGCCCGGAAGCGACGCCGATCGAGCGCTTTGGCGGCTCGATCCCGCTCGCCAAAGCGTGCCGCCCCGAGGTGCTGCTCGCCTGGGCGATGAACGGCGAGCCGCTTCCCGCCGTCCACGGCGCGCCGCTGCGCGTGGTCGTGCCGGGCTACATCGGCGCGCGCAGCGTCAAGTGGCTCGAGCGGATCGAGGTGCGCGCGCGCCCGTGGGAGGGCTACTTCCAGCACGTCATCTACCGGCTGCTGCCCGAGGACGGCAGCGCGGCGCCGGGCGCCGGCTTCCCGCTCGGCCTGGTCGCGCTCAACTCGGAGATCCTCTCGCCGAGGGACGGCGCGACGGTCCCCATCGGCCTGCTCGAGGTGCGCGGGTACGCGTTCGCAGGCGGCGAGCGGCACGTCGCGCGGGTCGACGTCTCGCTCGACGGCGGCGCGACATGGTCGCAAGCGGAGCTGCTCGACGACCACGGCCCGTGGGCGTGGCGGCAGTGGCGGACCGTCGTGGAACTCG
>DASXJW010000109.1:0-13099 GCA_036497165.1 Solirubrobacteraceae bacterium | reverse complement strand
CGACCTGGGGCTCGCCCTGGCCGTGCTGACCGCCTTCGGGTCGGTGGCGGGGTTCCTCTACAAGTTCCGCGGCGCCCGTGAGGCTCCGTCGGTGGAGCTCACCCACCCGTGGCGCAGCACCGTCGACCTGTTCCGCTCGCCCCTGTACACGCTCGGCATCGCCATCGCGCTCGGCTCCTGGGGCTTTCACGTCGGCGCGCTGGCCCTGGCGCCGATCTCGCTGGTGCAGTCCGTCATCGCCGGGGGACTCGTACTCCTCACCGTGGTCGCGGACAAGCTGTTCGGGATCGAGGTCACGCGGCGCGAATGGGTGGGCGTCGGCCTCACGGCGGCGGGGCTGGCCTTCCTGGCGGCCACGCTCGACGGAGACGCGAGCAGCGCGCATTCGCACTATGACCCGGCGACGCTGGCGGTGTTCCTGGCGGCGGTGGGGACCGTCGGGCTCCTGCTCGCCCTCGCCCCGCGCCGCCCGGCCCTCCTGGCCGTGTCGGCCGGCCTGCTGTGGGCGACCTCGGACACGTCGATCAAGGCGCTGAGCTCGCACCTGGGCAGGCTGGGCGCCGGCGTCCTCCTGCACCCGCTGGCCCTCGTGATCCTCGTGGCCTCGCTGGTGGGGCTGCTGATCTCGGCCCGCAGCCTCCAGCTGGGGGACGCCGTTCCGATGATCGCGCTGACGAGCGCCGCCGCCAACCTGACCACCATCGCAGCGGGTCCGCTGGTGTTCGGCGAGCCGATGCCCGCCACTCGCCTCGGGGTGATCGTGAGGGTGCTGGCGTTCACCTGCGTGATCGTCGCCGCCGCCCTCACGCCGCCGCCCGCCGCCGACCAGACGCCCCGGCCGTCCTGAGGCCGCCGATCCGCCCTGAGTGCCACCCCGCGGCCGTGGCCGGTGCATCAACGCCGGTGAACGCCGACGCTTGGTCTAACGCAGCCCGCGGGTATTGGTCTCGGTGTGACGCCATTTCTCGCCACGAGCACCTAGAGTCCCGGCCATGTTCATTCTGATCGTCGGTGCCGGCCGTGTGGGGTCGGCGGTCGCCAAGCGCGCACTGGACGCCGGTCACGAGGTGTCCGTGCTCGACAGCGACCCGCTGTCACACGAGCGGCTGGACAAGGACCAGTCGATCAGCTGGGAGGACGCAGGGGGACGGTTCACCGTCGGGGCAGCACTGGAGGTCGACGGCCTCGTCGAGGCTGGGATCGAGCACGCCGACGTCTTCATGGCCGCCACGCGCGGCGACAACACCAACCTGGTCATCGCGCAGCTCGCGCAGCGGCGGTTCAACGTGCCCCGGGTGGTCGTCCGCGTGGCTGATCCCGCTCGGGCGGCGTGGTACGGGGAGCAGGGCCTGCTCACCATCTGCCCCACCCAGCACGCCATCGACCAAGCCGAAGGCGTCGTTCTCGAGGCCTGAAACCTGTGAACCGAGACACTAGGGAGGCGGTGAGCACATGTACGTGATCATTGCGGGAGCGGGCAAGGTGGGGTGGAACCTCGCCCGGGAGCTGATCGCCAAGGACAGGGAGGTCACCCTCATCGAGTCCGACCACCGGCGCTATCGCGTCGTCGAGGAGGAGCTCGAGCACGCCGTCCAGTACGGCGACGCCACCGAGCTGTGGGTGCTCGAGCGGGCCGGCATCCAGCGGGCCGACCTGGTCATCGCCGTCACCGGCGACGACGAGGACAACATCCTCATCTGCCAGGTGTCCAAGGAGAAGTACGGAGTCGAGCGGATCGTCGCCCGCGTCAACAACCCCCGCAACCTCATCCATTTCAAGACGCTCGGGGTGCAGCCCGCCGTTTCCGCGACGGATCTCATCCTGCGCCTCATCGAGCACGAGGTCCCGGAGTACGGTCTCGTCCAGCTCCTGGCCCTGGAGGAGGAGCACCTGGAGATCATCGAGCTCGAGGTGGGGGAGGGCTCGAGCGCCGCGGGGCGCCGGGTCAACGAGGTTCCGTTGCCCGAGGGCTCGCTCATCATCTCTGTCCTGCGCGACGGGACCGGCTTCGTGCCCAAGGCCGACTCGGTCATCAACGCCGGCGATCAGGTGCTGCTCATCCTCGACCCCGGCCTCGAGGGTGAGATCACCCCGCGCTTCGCGCCCGAGAGCTCAGAGGTCTCGGCCCGCAAGTAGCCGGCCCTCGGAGATGGCAGATCGCAACGTCGACTTCCTGCTGATCGGCGGCGGGATCGCCGCGGGCAACTGCGCCCGCTGGCTACGCCGGTCGGGAGCCGACGGCTCGATCCTCCTGGTGGGGCGTGAGCCCGACCTGCCCTACGATCGCCCCCCGCTGTCCAAGGGCTACCTGCAGGGGTCCGACAAGCGCGAGGACGCCCTCTTTCAGACCGCCGACTGGTATGAGACGCAGCAGATCGAGGCGCTCACCCGCACCTCGGCCATGAAGCTCGATCTCCAGGAGCGCACCGTCAGGCTCTCCAACAAGGAGGAGGTCGGCTTCGGCAAGGCCCTGCTCGCCACCGGCGCCAACGTCCGCCGGCTCAGCGTGCCCGGCGCCGAGCTCGAGGGCATCCACTATCTCCGGACGTTCGGCAACAGCGATGCCATCCGCGAGGACGCCTCGGGCAAGCGGGTGGTGCTCATCGGCGGCTCCTACATCGCCTCCGAGGTCGCGGCATCCCTCACCGAGCTGGGCAGCACCTGCACCATGGTGATGCTCGAGGAGCGCGTCCTGATCCGCTCGTTCGGCCGCGAGGCCGCCAGGTACTTCCACGACCTCCTGGCCGGCCATGGCATCACGCTCCATGCGGAGGACGAGCTCGACCGCTTCGACGGGGCCGACGGACGCGTCACCACGGTGATCACCAAGTCCGGGCGTCAGATCCCCGCCGACGCCGTCGTCATCGGCGCCGGCGTCAATCCCGACGTGATGCTCGCCCGTAGCGCCGGACTCGAGCTCGGCGACACCGGCGGCGTCCGCGTCGACTCCCACCTCGAATCCGCCACGCCCGGCGTTTACGCCGCCGGCGACGTGGCCGAGTACGAAAGCGTCATCCACGGCCGCCGTCGCATCCGCGTCGAGCACTGGGACGTCGCCTTCAACCACGGCAAGACCGCCGCCCTCAACATGCTCGGCCAGAACATCGATCACGACGTCGTCCCCTACTTCTTCTCCGACCTCTCGGACTGGGCCGGGATCGAGTACGTCGGCCCCGCCTACGACTGGGACCGCGAGGTCATCCGCGGCTCCCTCGACGACGGCGCCTTCTCCGTCTTCTACCTCCGCGACGGCCGCGTCGGCGGCGCCCTCTCCGTCGGCCGCTCCGAGGACCTCCAGCACGCACGCCGGTTCATCGCCGAGGGCACGGCGATCGACGACCGCGCCGACGCGCTGGGCGACCCGTCCACGGATCTCGAGACCATCTAGCCCGCCGCCTCCAGCGGTTGTGGATTTCGGCCGGCGAAGGTGTCGGTCTGGCTATGGCAGTTGGGACACAGGAGCTCGAGATTCTCGAGACGGTTGTCGTTCCGGATGCCGTTGACGTGGTGCAACGCCAGGGTGATGGGCGCTCCACGCCAGTCGATCAGCCCGCACCCTTCGCAGCGGGCAGTTTTCAGCCCCTCCCTGATCAAACGGGCCTTGAGGTGATACCGACCCCGGTAGGTCCCGCTCTTCAACAGCTCCTCGATCGGCATTCCGGCGGCCCGAGCCCGCACGACGCCGCGCCTCACCGCCTCGAACCAGCTCGCCGATGAGAAGCCGAAGGCCTCGACGCACTCCCGGACGGTGTGTCCTGCGTCGTAGTAGCTCTGGACCGCCTTCCAGTCATAGCGGCGTGCGCATCGGCTGTCGACGGGTCGATCGAGACGGCGGGCGTGGTAGCTGATCGTTGCCTTGGACAGCCCGAGCTCCCGTGCGACCTCGGCACGGGTCAAACCGGCGTCGAGCAGAGCCGCCACCGCCGCCCGTGTCGTGCTGGGCGTGTGGGCAGCTGCCGGCGATCGCTGCGCATCGGGTCCTCCGCCGCTCACCACCCGCGTGTCCGCCTTCAGTCGCCCGACGTGGTAGGAGACGGTCGTGGGCGCGACGCCGAGACGACGCGCGATCTCGGCGTTGGACAGTCCCTCGGCATAGAGCACCCTGATCGTGGGCCGCATCCCCTTCGACACGAACGTATGTTCGCATGCTGCGCGGACGGAATGGTCCTATACTCGCGACCGAGCACCACCTATTCCACTGGGGAATGGTGTAATGGCAGCACGCGACGCTCTGGACGTCGAAGTTGGGGTTCGAGTCCCTGTTCCCCAGTCTCACGCCGTGATCGGGACGGTGCGCGGCTCCTCAGGCGCGATGAGCCGAGACCCAGGCCACCGAGCCCGCGTCGACCGGCATGGCGACACCGGTGACGAACGACGCCTCCTCAGAGGACAGCCAGACCACGGCGGCCGCCACCTCGGCGGGATCGCCGGGCCGGGCCATGGCCTGGGGGGCGAGGATCTCGCGCTGGCGTTCCGGAGGCAGATCGGCCATCAGCCGCGTCATGATCGCCCCGGGGCAGACGGCGTTGACGCGGATGCCCTCGTTGGCGTACTCGACGGCGGCGTTCTTGGTCAGGCCCAGGATGCCGTGCTTGCTGGCGGCGTAGGCGCTGAGCATCGACACCGCGCGCAGGCCGGCGTTGGAGGAGGTGTTGACGATGGCGCCGCGCACGGGGCCGTCCTGGGTGAGCATCTGGGCGATCTGGTGCTTCATGCCCAGGAACGTGCCGCGGAGGTTGATGGCGATGACGCGGTCGAAGTCCTGATCGGAGGTCTCGTGCAACAGCCGGTGGACGCCGATGCCGGCGTTGTTGTGGGCGAAGTCGAGGCGGCCGTGGCGGTGCACGACATGGGCGACGAGGCCCTCGCAGGCCGCCGAGCTCGACACGTCGCAGGGGAAGAACTCGGCGGTCCCGCCGGCGGCGGCGATCTGCTCGACGGTCTCCTCGCCGCCCTCGACGGCTCCGGGCAGGTCGGCGACCACCACGGCCGCGCCCTCGGCCGCGAAGCGCAGGGCGCAGGCACGGCCGATGCCGGCCGCGGCTCCGGTCACCAGGCCGGTCTTGCCCGCCATGAGCCCGGCCATCGCTCAGGCAGGCCCCGGGACGGTCCGACGCGGCGGCATCGTCCGCTCAGGCCGCGGCCAGGGCCGCTTGGCGGATCTCGGACGGCGTGGCCCCGAACTCGCGCTTGAACACGCGTGAGAAGTGCGCGGCGTCGCAGAACCCCCAGCGGAAGGCGATCTCGGTCACCGAGCCGCCGTTGGGCTGCTGGAGGTCCTCCATGCACCTCGCCAGGCGCTCGGTCCGCACCAGGGCGGCCACCGAGGCGTCGACGTCTTCGAACAGCGCGTGCAGGGTGCGCACCGACATCGCGTAGGCCCGGGCGATGGACGCCGGGCCGAGCTCGGGATCCTGGAGGTGGGAGCGGACGTAGCGGGCGATCTCGGCGCGCATGGCGGCGCGGGTGGCGGCGCGATCCGACGGCAGGGCGGGCTCGACCGCCGCCCGCAGCAGCTCGAGCGCGGCGTTGGAGGCCGCCGCCCCCGCCGCCCCGTCCAGCGCGGGCATCTCGACCGCCAGGGCGTTCATGAAGCGCACGAGGAGCCGGGCGCTGGCGCTGCCGGCCAGCGACGGCAGCACCTCCAGGCCGGCGAGCCGCGGGCAGACCGCGAGGACGCGGTCGCGCGGGAAGAGCAGCGTGCGCTTGTAGAAGGCCTCGGCGATCTCGATCTCGGTGGGCTGAAGACCGTCCCACAGCACCATGTCGCCGGCCTTCAGCGCGAGCTGGCGATCGCCCTCGCGCACGAGCTCCACGCCCTTGCAGACGAACTGGAAGCCCAGCACGTTCTCGTGCGCCGCGTCGGCGCGCGACGCGATCACCTGGCTGTCGCGATGCCCGAGAAACGGCGCCGCGGCACAGTCGACCAGCGTGAGGTCCCCGATGGGGCGCCGGGTCACGGCGGCCTGGAACCGGCTGGGGGTGCGGTAGGTGGGCTGGACCTCGAAGGCGAGGTGGGTGGCGGCGAGGATCTCCGACCACGAGCGCAGCCGGCTCGCCGGATCGGGTCCCCGCGGGCACCAGCGCTCCAACGGACGCTCGGGCGGGTGCCCACTCCCTGACTCAAGCGGCGGCGCCGCGGCTAACGCCATCTCGTCACGTCCTGTCTCTCTCCTGTGCCGATAGGTGTCGGCTTCTGCGCCGTCATCTTAAAGGAGCGTGGGTTCCGCGCTCGGCGGCGAGCGCCACGAAGGCGTCCAGCGCCCCCGGATCGGCCAGCGAGTCGCGGCTGGCCACCTTCTCGGCGGCCTCGCCCCGCAGCAGCCGTTTGACCGGCGCCTCGAGCTTCTTGCCCGTCAGGGTTCGCGGGATCCCGCTCACCACCACGATGTCGTCGGGGACGTGGCGCGGCGAGAGCTCGGTCCGCAGCGCGGTGCGCAGGCGACCGAGCACCTCATCGTCCACCGCCGCCCCCGGAGAGCCGACCACGAACAGGAGCAGCTCGCCCATGCCTCCCTCATCGTCCTCGAGATGGATTACCAGCGCATCGGCGAGTTCGGGGAACTCCTCGACCACCGTGTAGAACTCGCCGGTACCCAACCGGACCCCGCCGCGGTTCAGCGTGGCGTCCGATCGGCCCGTCAGCACGCAGCTGCCGCGCTGGGTGAACCTGATCCAGTCGCCCTGGCGCCAGACGCCCGGGTAGTGGTCGAAGTACGAGGCTCGATAGCGCGCGCCGTCCTCGTCACCCCACAGGGCCACCGGCATCGACGGCATGGGCGAGGTGATGACGAGCTCGCCCAGCTCCCCGACCACCTGGTTGCCGTCCTCGTCGAAGGCCTTGGCGTCGACGGCCAGCGAGGCGCAGGAGATCTCGCCCTCGTACACCGGTGCGCCGGGGCAGCCCGAGACGATGCCGGTGCACACGTCGGTGCCGCCGGAGCCGTTGACGAGGCACACGTCGGGCCCGAGCTGCTCGTAGACCCAGCGGTAACCCTCGGCGGGCAGCGGCGAGCCGGCGGTGCACAGCACGCGGATCGAGCTCACGTCAAAGTCGTCGCGGAGGTTGAGCCCCGCCTTGCGGCAGGCCATCAGATACGGCGGGGAGACGCCCATCACGGTGGGGCGGTTGCGCTCGGCCAGCCGCCACTGCTCGGCCAGGTCCGGCCACGCCGGGTCGCCGTCGAGCATGACGATCGAGGCGCGCAGCAGCAGGGCGCTGACCAGCGCGTTCCACATCATCCAGGCGGTGGTGGAGAACCACTGAAGCCGCGTGCCCGGCTTGAGATCCCAGCCCAGCCCCTGGTTCTTGTGATGCTCCACCAGCTGGCCGCCGTGGCCGTGGACGATGGCCTTGGGCAGCCCGGTCGTCCCCGAGGAGAAGAGCACATAGAGCGGGTGGTCGAAGGCCACGGGCTCGAAGGCCAGAGATCCGGTGGAGCTCAGCAGCTCGGGCCAGGCCACCGCGTCGGGTACCACCGCCTCGCCGTAGGGCACCGCCACCACGTGCTCGAGGCTGGTCAGGCGCCCCCGGATGGCCTCCACCTCGGCCAGACGGCTGACGTACCGGTCGCGGAAGCCATAGCCGCCGACCGTCAGCATGACCTTGGGCTCGATCTGGGCGAAGCGGTCGATCACGCTGCGGGCCCCGAACTCGGGCGCGCAGGCGGACCAGATGGCCCCCAGGCTGGCCGTCGCGACGAACGCGATGAGGGTCTCGGGGATGTTGGGCAGGTAGGCCACGACGCGGTCGCCGCGCCCGACGCCGAGCCTCTGCAGGCCCGCGCGGGCGCGCGCCACCTGGTCGCGCAGCTCCCCGAAGGTCAGCTCCATCTCCGGCCGGGTCTGCGATTGGGCGACCACCGCCACGCGATCGACGTCCTCGTCGCGGCCGATCATGTGCTCGGCGTAGTTGAGCCGCGCCCCGGGGAACCACACCGCCCCCGGCATCTCCTGCGACGCCAGCACCGTCTCGAAATCGGAATGCGAGCGCAGCTCGAAGAACTCCCAGATCGAGCCCCAGAAGCCCTCCAGGTCCTGGACCGACCAGCGCCAGAGGTCGTCGTATCCGGCAAAGCGCAGCCCGCGCCGGCGCTCGACGAACTCCATGAAACGCCCGACCTCCGTGCTTTGGCGCAGGTCGGCGGGCGGCTCCCACAGGATGTCCCCGATCATGTCTCCTCCGTACGGTCAGACGTCTCCAGGTGTGCCTCGATTCTCCCATCGGCGGCTGCGCCGCCCGGGGCCGGGGCCCAGAGCGGCGCCGGTAGTGCGCACTCCTGCAAGTCGATCGCGGCGGCGACGAGGAGGGCCTCGCGTCCGCGCGGCGCCACCAGGGACATACCCGCCTCCCAGGTGACCGGCAGCGACGCCACCGGCATGCCCGTGAGGTCCCACAGCGCGGTGAGCGCGATCATGGGGTCGCCGGAACCGCCGGCGTGGCCGCGCTCATAGCCAGGACCGCGGCCGTAGGGGACGATCGGGAGGGTCGGCTCCAGCACCAGGTCGATCCCGTTCTCCCCAAACCAGCGCTCCCACGCTGCCGCTCCGGCGGCGCGGCGCTCCTGGGCCGCCAGGTACGCGGCGGCATCGGTGAAGCCCTGCGCCGCCTCGACGAACTCGGCGATCGCGGGCCGGTAGCGGTCGGCGCCGCCCGCGTGCTGGGCATGGTAGGCCCAGGCGTCGGTGAGCAGGAGCCGGCTGAGATCGTCCCAGTCCAGGTGCCACGGGGCGGGGGCGGCCACCACGCGGGCGCCCAGCCGCTCGCATGCCCGGCGCGCGGTGTCCATGGCGGCGGCGACCTTGGCATCGAGCAGGGTCTGCTCGGTCCGGTCGGTCAGCGCGATCGTCAGCCCGGCCAGGGGCCGCCGCTCCTCCGAGGGGGCCAGCGGAAGATCGCTCAGCGGAGGGGGCGGGGGCACGGTCGGGTTGACCGGCGGGCCGCCGACGGCCATGCCGGCCAGCAACCCCGCGCAGTCGGCGATCGTCCGCGCCATCGGCCCCGGATGGTCCAGGGTGGGGGCGAGGGGGATGATCCCCTCCAGCGACAGCAGGCCGTGGGTGGGCTTGATCGCGCTCGTCCCGCAGCACGCCGACGGGATCCGCAGCGAGCCGCAGGTGTCAGAGCCCAGGGCGGCCGGAGCCATCCCCGCCGCCACCGCCGCGGCGCTGCCGCCGCTCGAGCCGCCCACCACGCGCTGCAGCGCCCACGGGTTGCCGACCTGGTCGGTCGTGCCGCCCGCGGCGAACTCGTGGGTGTGGGTGTGGCCCAGCGCCACCATCCCCTGCGCGCGCAGCTGTGCCCAGACCGCGGCGTCCCGGCCGGCCACGTTGCCCTCCAGGACGCGGCTGGAGGCGGTGAGGGGCAGGCCCTCCATGCCGTAGAGGTCCTTGACCCCCAGCGGGATGCCGCACAGCAACGGCGCGTCGCCGGCGGCCAGGCGCTCGTCGGCAAGCCGAGCGGCCTCCCGCGCGGCCTCGGGGTAGACCCGCACCCAGGCGTTGATCGCCTCTGGCGTCCCCTCGAACGTCGGCGCGCCACCGTTGCGCTCCTCGATCCGGGCCAGGTAGGCCTCGGTGAGCTCCGCCGAGGAGAGCCGGCGCCCGCGCAGCAACGCCGCCGCCTCGAGCAGGCCCAGATCAGCGGGATCGGTCACGAAGGCGCCGGCGCTCATGCCGTCTCTCCGCCGTCGATGGGAAACACCGCGCCGGTGATGAAGGGAGCCTCGTCGGAGAGCAGAAAGGCGACGAGGGCCGCGACCTCCTCGGCGGTGCCGATCCGGCCCTGGGGCAGGATGCTGGAGGCCTGGTCTCGGAAGCCGCGGTCGAAGCGATCGAACAGCGGCGTGTCGACCGGCCCCGGGGCGACCGCGTTGACTCGCACCCCGGCGGCGGCGTTCTCGATGGCCGCCGCCCGGGTCAGCCCGATGATCGCCGCCTTCGTCGACCCGTAGGCGCCCAGCTGAGGGACGCCGTGCAGGGCCGTCCCCGAGGAGGTGTTGACGATGGTGGCGGGCGTCGCCGCGGCGCGGGCGGTGCGGAGCATCTGTCGCAGGTTGAAGAAGATTCCGTAGTAGTTGACGCGCACGAGCCGCTCGAACTCAGGCGTCGGGAAATCGGCCAGCGGCGCCAGCGGCCCTTCGATGCCGGCGTTGTTGTGCAGCGCGTCGACGCGCCCGAAGTGCTCGGCCGTGGCGGCGAAATAGCTCTGGACGTCCTCCTCGGAGGCGACGTCGCCGACGAGCGCGAGGACCTCGGATCCCAGCTCCCCGGCCACCGCCGAGACGGCCTCGCCGTCGATGTCGACCAGCGCCACGCGCGCGCCCTCCGCCACCAGCCGGGCCGCCGTGGCGCGGCCGATTCCCGACGCGCCGCCGGTGACGAGCACCACGCGGTCCTGCAGTCCCTTCAGCGACACAGACCCTCTCCTTGACTCTCGCGCATAAGTGGGCGCCGGGCCTCTCCCACGAGCCCGCCGTACGCACTGTGACCGATTGTTCTCAAAGCGTACGTGATAGCGTTGGGCGCCGGGAAGCGCAAGAGAGAGCCAAGGCATGATCGACGAAGCGCAACGCACCGCCATGCCCGCCGCAGACGACCGCAATCAGCCGGGCGCCACCACCAGAACGGTCCGTGACGCGGTGTTCGACGTCATGCGCCGGTTCGGGATGACGACCATCTTCGGCAACCCGGGCTCGACCGAGATCCCGTTCCTCACGGGCCTTCCCTCCGACATCCACTTCGTTCTGGGCCTGCACGAGGGCTCGGTGGTGGGGATCGCCACCGGCTATGCCGTGGCCCGCGGCGAGCCCGCCCTGGTCAACCTCCATACCGCCCCGGGCCTGGGCAACGCCATCAACGCCATCGCCAACGCCCGTGACATGCATGCTCCTCTCGTCGTCCTCGTCGGCCAGCAGGACCGCCGCCAGCTCGCCTACGAGCCCTTCCTCACCGGTCGCGCCCTGGAGCGCCTGGCGGGGGAGTACCCGGTGTGGTCGAGCCTGCCGGTGCGTCCTCAGGACGTTCCCGGCGCCATCGCCCGCGCCTACAACGAGGCAGTGGCGGCGCGCGGTCCCGCCCTCGTCGTGGTCCCCATGGGCGACTGGACCGAGCCCGCCGACGACTACGCCGCCGGGTGGCCCGACCGCACGCTGCGCGGCGCTGCGGCCGGCGCGCCCGAGATCGCCGAACTGGCCGACATGATCAACCGCGCGGATGCGCCCGCCCTGGTGGTCGGGCGCAGCGACGACTGCGAGTCCTGGGAGGCGCTCACGACGCTCGCCGAGCGGTTGCGCTGCCCGGTGTGGCAGGAGTCGTTCGCTCGTGCCGCCGGGTTCCCGCAGGATCATCCTCAGTTCGCAGGCCACCTCCCCTGGCGACGCCGCGAGATCCGCGAGACGCTGGCGCCGCACGACCTCGTGCTGGCCATCGGCACCAACGCCTTCCGGCTCTACATCCTCGACGACCCGGGCCCGATGGTCGCCGACGGAACGCGCGTGGCGGTGCTCACCGATGATCCCGCCGAGGCCCACCGGAGCCCGTGCGCCCTCGCCGTCGTCGCCCCCGTCGCCTCCGCCTGCGCCGCGCTCGCCGAGGAGGTCGAGGAGCGCGACATCGAGCCTGCGCCGCCCCTGCACCGGCCCGCGCCGCCGCCGCCCCCTGCGGCCGGCGATCCGCTCCTGCCCGGTCATGTCTATGCGGCCCTGGCCGAGCGACTGCCGCGCGAGGCGGTGATCGTGGAGGAGACTCCGTCCAGCCAGCCCGAGCTCTACCAGCGCCTTCCCGTCCGGCATCCGCGCGGCTACGTGGCCTGCGGCAACGGGGGCCTGGGCTTCGGCGTCTCGGGCTCGGTGGGATTGCGGATGGGCAACCCCGAGCGGCCGGTGGTGGGGGTCGTCGGCGACGGCTCGTCGATGTACGCCATCCAGGCGCTGTGGAGCGCCGCCCACTACGAGGTGGGCGTGCTCCTGCTCGTCATGGCCAACGGGCGCTACGCCGTCATGGACAACCTGGCGCGTGCCGCCGGCGCACCCGCGGCCTGGCCGGCCTTCGGATCCATCGACATCGCCGGGATGGCGCGCTGCCTCGGCTGCCCCGCGATCAACGTCACCACCCATGAGCAGCTGCTGGAGACGTTTGACGCGGTCCTCCCGGACCTGGCCAACCGCCGGGAGCCGCTGCTCATCGAAGTCGCGGTGGGTTGAGCGGGGCGCGCCAGCCCGGGCGTCCCACGCGCGGGCAGATCGTGCTCCTGGCCGCGCTGTCGGCGTTCGGCCCGCTGTGCCTGGACATGTACCTTCCGGGTCTCCCGCCCCTGACCCGCGATCTGCACGCCACCGCCTCGGCGGCGCAGCTGACGATCACCGCCTGCATGGTCGGGCTCGGGGTGGGTCAGGTGGTCGCCGGGCCACTGAGCGACGCCCGCGGGCGTCGCCGGCCGCTGCTGGCGGGACTGGTCGGCTACGTCGCCTCCTCGGTGGCGTGCGCCATGGCCCCGTCGGTAGGGGTGCTGGTGGGGGTGCGGCTCATCCAGGGCATGGCCGGGAGCGTCGGGATCGTGATCGCCCGCGCGATCGTGCGCGACCTCAGCGGGGGCGCGGTCGCCGCCCGGCTGTTCGGGGTGCTCATGGGGATCACCGGCGTCGTTCCGGTGCTCGCCCCGCTGATCGGCGGCCAGGTCCTGCTGTTCACGTCGTGGCGGGGCGTGTTCATCGTGCTGGCGGTCGTCGGGCTGCCGCTGATCGTGGCCACGGCGGTCATGCTGCCCGAGACCCTCCCGGTCCATGCGCGCCACGGCGGCGGCCTGCGGGGGGTCCTGAGCCGCTTTGGCGCCCTCCTGCGCGACCGGCGCTTCATGCCCTTCGCCGCGGCCTTCTCGCTCTCGTTCGCGGCGATGTTCGCCTACATCTCGGGGTCGTCGTTCGTGCTCGAGAACATCTACGGGATCTCGCCGCAGGTGTTCAGCGTCATCTTCGCCATCAACTCGGGCGGGCTGATCACGTTCTCGCTGCTCGGCAGCCGCGTGGTGGGCCGCCGCGGCTCGGCGTGGCTGCTGCGCCGGGGGCTCGTGGGAACCGCCACCGCCTCGATGGCCGCCCTG
>DASXJW010000108.1:0-5383 GCA_036497165.1 Solirubrobacteraceae bacterium | reverse complement strand
CCACCGGTCAACAGCCGGAACCGGTCATGCAGGCTGTCAACGATCTCGGCCAGGGATAAGGCGCGCACCCGCGCGGCCGCGAGCTCGATGGCCAGCGGCATGCCGTCGAGGCGCCGGCAGATCTCGGTGATGCGGGCGGCGTTGTCGTCGGTGACACGGAAGGCGGGACGGGCTCGCCGGGCACGGTCGGTGAACAACTCGATGGCTTCGTCGGCCAGCGATAGCGATGGCACTCGCCACGTCGCTTCACCTGTCACACCGAGCGGCTCACGACTCGTCGCGAGCACCGTCAGCCTCGGCGCGCCACCGAGCACCGAGACGCACAACGCCGCGCTCGCATCCAGCAGGTGCTCGCAGTTGTCCAGCACCACCAGCATGTGCCGGTCACGAATGAACCCCAGCAGCGTATCCATCGTCGAGCGGCCCGGCTGGTCGGGCAGTCCCAGCGCGCGGGCCACCGTAAGCGGAACCACGTCAGGATCGGTGATCGGGGCCAGATCGACATACCACGCCCCGTTGCCGAACTCGCCCGCCAGGTCGGTGGCGACGTGCACAGCCAGGCGCGTCTTTCCTACCCCTCCCGCGCCGGTAAGGGTGACCAGCCGGTTAACGTCCACCAGTCGAGTTATCTCTTTCATCTCGTCAACGCGCCCGACAAAACTAGTGAGCTGGACCGGAAGGCGTTGGACAGCAACCGTTTCACGTCCCCGCAACGGCGGGAACTCGTTATGCAGGTCGGGATGACACAGTTGCAACACCCGTTCCGGACGGGGCAGGTCGCGCAGCGGATGGGTGCCCAGGTCGTTCAGCCACGCCCCGTCGGCAAGCAGGTCCGCCACCAGGTCGCTGGTGGTGCTGGACAACACGGTTTGACCGCCATGTGCCAGTTCGCGCAGCCGGGCGGTGCGGTTGATGGCAGGGCCGATGTAGTTGCCTTCGTCGCGCAGCCGCACTTCCCCGGTATGCACCCCAATCCGCAACCGAATCGGCGCCAACGGCGCCAGCTGCAACGCCAGCGCGCACGCCACCGCGTCGCTCGCCCGCGTGAACGCGACCACGAAGCTGTCGCCTTCGCCCTGCTCGACCGGGCGCACCCCGTGATGGACCGACGCGAGGTCGGCCAATGTGCGGTCCAGGTTGGCGAACGCCGCCGCCATCTCCTCCGGCGCGGTCTCCCACAGCTTCGTCGAACCCTCCGCATCCGCGAGCAGCAGCGTCACGGTGCCGGTCGGCACAGGTCCGCTCATGCCCACCTCGCTCCAGTCCAACGCCGGCATCACAATGCGCGGGTGAATCTCGCTCATGCTAGCCACCATCGGTCAGCGGCGGGCTGCAAACATCGGCGTAGATGCGTAGATTCCCCCGCCAACCACGACAACATCTACGCGCATTGGCCGATGATGTAGGCGGCTCGATAGCGCATCCTCGACTTTACGAAGGACAAGGAGACGCCATGGTCCCCACAACTGCGCCCGCTGACGTTGCCGGGCTGCCGCCGCCGCCGAGGAATCCGCTGACGTTGCGGCAGCAGATCCACGCGGTCAAGGCGTTTCACACCGGCCAGGAGGTGCTGCGCGACGCCGGCGGGCATGTGACCCGCTTGAAGAACGGCCCGGCATGGTTGACGCCGGAGGCGGTGGTCGCAACGTCACCACAAGCGGCCCGCGACATTCTCGGCGGGACCGGCAGCGCCGCCGAGCGGACGCCCGCCCACGACGAGGTGCGTTCCCTGCTCGGTGCGAGCCTTTTCACGCTCAAACACGATCCCTGGCTGGCCCGTCGGCGCGCCCTGCAGCCGGTCTTCACCAAACAAAACGTGCGCGCCTTCGGCGGGCATATGGCTCAGGTCGCCGACATCGTCGCCGCGAGCTGGAGCGACGGCCAACAAGTCGACCTCGACGCCGAGTGCCGCCGACTCACGTTGCGAGCACTCGGCCGCTCGGTACTCGGTATTGATCTCAACGAGCGCGCCGACGCGATCGCCGAACCCTTGAGGACAGCCCTCGGCTATGTCACAGCGCGGGTGACCAGTCCCGTCAGAGCACCCCGCTGGCTGCCCACTCCCGCCCGCCAGCGAGCCCGCGCCGCGGCCGCTACCTTGCGCCGGCTAGCCGCAGAGGTCCTGCAGGCCTGCCGCGACGACCCTACCCGCGAAGCCCCTCTGGTGCGGGCGATGATCGCCGCGACCGACCCGGCTACCGGCCGCCCATTGACCGACGACGAGATACGCAACGAACTCATTGTGTTCATGTCGGCCGGACACGACACCACCGCAACGACCCTGACCTACGCGCTGTGGGCGCTCGGCCGCCACCACCCCGACATGCAGGACCGGCTGTGCGCCGAAGCGGCAGCCATCGGTGACCGGGAGCTCACTCCCGACGATGTTCCCCGACTGCGTTACACGGTCCAGGTACTGCACGAGGCGCTGCGCCTATGCCCGCCGGCCCCCTCGATTCCCCGACTGATCACCCGCGACATCGAGGTCGACGGATATCTCGTGAAGGCAGGCACGGTGTGCGCAATAGGGGTCTACGCGATGCACCGCGACCCCACCCTATGGGACCGCCCGCTGGAGTTCGACCCCGATCGGTTCAGCCCGGAAAACACACCGAACCGCGACCGCTGGCAATACATCCCCTTCAGCGCAGGACCCCGGACCTGCATCGGCGACCACTTCGCCATGCTCGAGGCCACCCTCGCACTGGCCACCATCATCCGGCGCACCGAAATCCGCTCCCTCAACGACGATTTCCCGCTCGCTCTGCCCTTCACGATGGTCGCCGCAGCACCCATCCGCGCGCAGGTGAACGCGCGCACCCCGCGCTTGACGGAAAGATCCCGCTGAGGGCAGCCCCGAAAGAATGGCGTGCGCCGAGCGTTGAGACGGCAGAATCACCCGTGGAGGTGTTGCGCTGATGCCACCGGACGACGTTCGTCAGGCTCTAACAGAGGGTGACGGTGACGTGCGACAGGCCAACGACGCCCCACAAGGCGGGGAACTGCAGGACGAGCCGATCTCGGCCTGCCGGGATCGCTGGTGTGCGCGCTAAGAGGCCGCGCGCATGCGGGACGCCGACTTCACGACGATCTCGGGCGTGGAGGTCGAGCCCGTGTACGGGCCGGACGACGGTGCGGTCGTCCCCGGCTTCGAGCGCATCGGGTGGCCAGGGGAGTATCCGTTCACGCGCGGGCTGTACCCGACCGGGTACCGCGGCAAGCCCTGGACGATCCGCCAGTTCGCCGGGTTCGGCAACGCCAGGCAGACCAACGAGCGCTATAAGCTGATCCTCGCCGGCGCCGGCACCGGGCTGTCGGTCGCGTTCGACATGCCGACGCTGATGGGCCGCGACTCCGACGACCCGCGCTCGCTCGGCGAGGTGGGCCACTGCGGGGTCGCCGTCGACTCGGCCGCCGACATGGACGTGCTGTTCGACGGCATCCCGCTCGGCGACGTCAGACCTCGATGACGATCAGCGGCCCGGCGCGTGCCGGCATCCTGCGGGGCCGCGAGCGCTGCCGATCTTCTGCATGTGGGTGGTCGCCGCCGAGCGCCAAGGGGTCACCCATCGCAACCTCGACGGCACCCTCCAGACCGGCATCTTCAAGGAGTACATCGCGCAGAAGGAATGGCTGTTCCCGCCCGAGCCGCACCTGCGCCTGATCGCCGACCTGATCGAGTGGTGTGCCGCGGAGATCCCGCGCTACAAGCCGCTGTCGGTGTCCGGCTACCACATCCGGGAGGCCGGCTCGACCGCGGCGCAGGAGCTCGCCTTCACCCTCGCGGGCGGCTTCGCCTACGTCGAGCTGGGCCGCTCCCGCGGACTCGACGTCGACGTCTTCGCGCCCGGGCTGAGCTTCTTTTTCGACGCGCACGTCGACTTCTTCGAGGAGATCGCCAAGTTCCGCGCCGCGCGCCGGATCTGGGCGCGCTGGATGCGCGACGTCTACGGCGCCAGGACCGAGCGCGCCCAGTGGCTGCGCTTCCACACGCAGACCGCGGGCGTCTCTCTCACCGCCCAGCAGCCGGACAACAACGTCGTCCGCACCGCGATCGAGGCGCTCGCCGCCGTCCTCGGCGGGACCAACTCGCTGCACACCAACGCCCTCGACGAGGTCCTCGCCTTGCCGTCCGAGCGGGCCGCGCGCATCGCCATCCGCACCCAGCAGGTCAGCGCCGACGAGACCGGGGCGGGCAACGTGATGGACCCGCTCGGCGGGTCGTGGTACGTCGAGGCGCTCACCAACGAGATGGAGCGACAGGCCGAGGCGATCTTCGAGCGCATCCGGGAGATGGGCGGCGACGGCACGATGCTCGGCGGCGTCCTGCGCGGGATCGAGAACGGCTGGTTCACCGGGGAGATCGCGGAGGCCGCCTTCGCCTACCAGCAGGCGCTGGAGAAGGGCACGAAGAAGATCGTCGGCGTCAACACCGCCGTCGAGCAGGACGACGACGAGCTGGAGATTCTCCGCATCAGCGCGGAGGTCGAGCGCGAGCAGTGCAAGGTCCTCGCCGCCCGGCGCGCCGGGCGCGACGACGGCCGCGTGCGCGCGGCCCTCGCGGCGCTGGCCGAGGCGGCGAAGGGCGACGACAACCTGATCCCCCCGATGCTGGAGGCGGTGCGCGCCGAGGCGACCCTCGGCGAGATCTGCGGCACGCTCCGCGATCTGTGGGACGAGTGGACGGAGGCCCCACGGTTCTGATGACAGACGACACCATCGAGCGGGGCACGATCCGGGTGGTCGTTGCCAAGGCTGGCCTCGACGGCCACGACCGCGGCGTCAAGATCGTCGCGCGGGCGCTGCGCGACGCGGGCGTCGAGGTCATCTACATGGGCCTGCACCAGACGCCGGAGCAGATCGTGCAGGCGGCCATCCAGGAGGACGCCGACGCCGTCGGCGTGTCGATCCTCTCCGGCGCCCACATGACCCCGCGGATCGTCGAGCTACTGCGCGCGCGCGGCGCCGAGGACATGCTGGTCTTCGGGGGCGGCATCATCCCGCGCGAGGACATCCCCAAGCTCAAGGCCCTCGGCGTCGCGGAGCTGTTCACGCCGGGCGCCTCGACCGGGGCGATCGTCGAATGGCTGCGCTCCTCGATGCGCGCCTCGGCGTCGTGAGGCGCCGAGCCGACCGGCGGGGGTGGTGGGGGTGAGCGCGCGGGTCTGGCTCCGGCGCGCCGACCCGGCCGCGCTCGCCACGGCAGCGTGCGATGGCGACCTGCGCGCGGTCGCACGCCTGCTCTCCCTGGTCGAGGACGGCGACCCGAAGCAGCTCCGCGCCGCCGCGGAGGCGCTCGCGCCGGCGGCGGGCAACGCCACGCTGATCGGGCTCACGGGCGCGGCCGGCGTTGGCAAGTCCACCCTCGGCGACGCGCTCATCG
>DASXJW010000107.1:0-2922 GCA_036497165.1 Solirubrobacteraceae bacterium | reverse complement strand
CGGGCGAGACCGGTCGAAGGCCGGCCCGACAGCCCGGCGCAACACCTCACGCCGCGTGCCCAGGCGACGCGCGGCACCCTCCCCGCCACCCCCGCGAGGGCGTGGCGGCCAGCGTCCGGAGGGACGCGCCACAACGGCCCGGCCGCCGCTCCCGAGAGCGGCACGCCGGGACCAGGGCGCGCACGCGACCAGCGACACCCCCGTCCGCCGCCCGCACCGGGCGCGCGGGGCAGCGCTCGGCGCCGGGTTCCACCTGCACGCCCACGCCACCCCGCCCCGATGGGAACCCGGTCCCCAGCCCATCCCGCAACCGCAGGATAACTGAGGACCACTAAGCTGGTCAGAGACGCTTCGCGCGATGCCCTTGGCGGCTAGGCGCATCGCCGGCATAAGGACCGCGCGGCGATCGAGATCGGGGACGACCACGCCAAGCGACGCCACGGTGCGCTCGGCGACGCGCACGGGAAGGGCGATGGAGCACGCCCCGAGCGTCATCTCCTCGGCTGTCGTGGCGTAGCCGTCGTGCGCGACGCGCTGGAGCTGACTCGCAAGACGGCCCGGCTGGATGACGGTGTACGGCGTGAACCGGTACAGGGGAGCGGCGAGCACCTCGTGCCGCAGGCGGGCCGGGGCGTGCGCGAGCAGTACCTTCCCGACCCCGGTGGAGTGCAGGGGAAGGCGGCTCCCCGCCTTGCTCACGACCGGCACCGAGGCGTGGCCCGACACGCAGTCGAGGTAGAGGGCACGAGCGCCGTCGCGGACGGCGAGGTGCACCGTCGCCAGGGTGGCGCCGTAGAGGTCGTGCAGGAACGGCGAGGCGACCTCACGCAGGCCCGTCTGCACGGGGGCGAGCAGGCCCAGGTCCCACATCCGCCGTCCGATGACATAGCGGCCGCGGCTGGTGCGCCGCAGCGCGCCCCAGGCCGTCAGCTCCCCGACGAGACGATGCGCCGTGGGCAGCGTCAGGCCCGCGCGCTGCGCGATTTCGGTTAGCGTCAGCGAGGGGTGCTCGGCGTCGAAGCTGCCGAGAATCGACAGGACGCGCGACGTGACGGTGACGCCGGCTCCGGTGCTCGTACGGGGCATCGCAACCTTTCCGCGGACGGAGGTCTCAGCACTTTTCAGCCTACGACGCGGCCCGCGGCTGTCGCGTACGGCCACCGCGCCGCCACACGTTCACGCAAGCCTCACCGGGATTCGACACAAACTTGGTCGAACATTTGTTGCGCTCTCCGCTGTATCGGACATAATGTCTTGTTCAATCGGCTCTCCCGCCACTCGCGCGCACTCTGACCGTGAGCGTTTTGCTGCCGCAGAGGTTGACTAGCAACAATTTTTGCTCGATAATCCAACACAGGTGCGAGCGCCACGGTTGCTGATCGCGGTGGGCGTCGCCAGGTCCATGCAGTCGCAAGATCCAGGGAGCCAGGCATGCGGGTTGTAGATGCGGTCGCGGAGTGGTTTGAGTCGGCGGGTTTCACGCATTACTTCGGCTACAACGGCGGCGCCATCTGGCCGATGCTCGACGCGCTGATCGACCACCCGGAGCTTGAGGGCATCCAGGCCAAGCACGAGTCGCACGCGGTGCACATGGCCGACGTCTACTACCGGACGACCGGGCGGATAGCGCCCGTGCTCGTCAGCAAGGGTCCCGGGCTGCTGAACGCCGTCGGCGGCGTGGCGAGCGCGATGCACGACCCGGTGGCGATGATGGTATTCACCGGCGCGGGCTCTACCCACGTGATGGGCAAGGGCGGCATGCAGGAGCTGTACTACAACGGGTTCGAGGACGCAGTGAGCGTGTTCCGCCCGGTGACCAAGGGCAGCTGGATGCTGATGCGGCCGGACACCGTGATCGACGTGCTCAACCACGCGTACAAGACGGCGATAACCGGCCGACCGGGGCCGGTCTTCATCCAGCTGCCGTTCGACGTTCAGCTCGCGCCCGTCGACGGGACGCCTGAGCCGCCCACCCGCCGGCTCGTGTCGTCCAGGCCGCGGGCGGACGCGGCTGCGATCGAGCGGTCGGCCGAGCTGCTGCGCGGTGCGGAGCGGCCGGTGATCGTCGCGGGCGGCGGGTGCAGGCAGTCGCCAGGCGCGGCCGGCCTGATCAAGGACCTCGCGGAGGCGACGCAGGTACCCGTCGCTACGACGCTCACGGGGAAGGGCATCTTCCCTGAGAGCCACGAACTCTCGCTCGGTGTGGTCGGCCGGTCGGGCACCGACGCCGCGGCGGCCGCCACGCGCAACGCCGATGTGGTGCTCGCGCTCGGCGCCAGGTTCTCCGACAACCACACCGCCATGTGGCGCAGCAAGCTCGTCTACGACATACCGCGCACGAAGATCATCCATGTCAACGTGGACGCCAGCGAGATCGGCCGCAACTACCCGGCCGAGGTGGGGGCGGTCGCCGACGCCGGCGTCTTCCTCGCGGACCTGACCGCGGCCCTTGGCGCGTCCGGCGGGCGCCCGCACGGCCCGTGGCTTGCCGAGGTCGCCGGCTGGAAGCGCACCTGGACCGAGAAGGTACGCGAAGTCATCAGCACGCCGACCAGCCCGATCCACCCCGCCCGCCTCGTGTACGAGACAGGGGAGGCGGTGGCGGAGGCCAACGGCCGGATCCTGGTAGACGTCGGCGACACGATCCAGTACGCCGAGCCGTACCTCAGGGTAGACAGCCCGGATGCCTGGTACATCAACTCGGGCATGGCGGAGATGGGCTGGGCGTCGTCCGGTGTGCTCGGCGCGGTCGCGGCCGACCCGTCAAGGCCGGCCGTGGTACTGACCGGGGACGGCGCGTTCAACATGGTGAGCGGCGTCCTCGCCACCGCCGTGGAGTACCAGCTCCCCGCGGTCTGGGTGGTGCTCAACAACCACGAGCTCGGCATCGAGCGCAAGGGCTCGGCCACGGCCTACCAGCGG
>DASXJW010000106.1:0-31621 GCA_036497165.1 Solirubrobacteraceae bacterium | reverse complement strand
CGGTCATCCGTCGCCGCATCTGCGCCGCCGAAGAACGTCACCATCTCGCCGGCCTGCACCACCCTCGGCGTGAGGCCCGCTGACAGCCGCAGCTTGGGGCCCTGCAGGTCGAACAGCAAGCCGATTGATCGACTGGCAGTGGCAGCGACCGCACGGACCTCCGCAGTTCGGCGCCGCAAATCTTCGGCCGTGCCGTGCGAGCAGTTCAGGCGCGCGCAATCGATTCCCGCTGCCACCAGCGCTTCGAGCACTCCCGGCTCGTCGGTCGCCGGCCCAAGCGTCGCGACGATCTTTGTCCTGCGGTTGAACACGACCTAGCTTCCTTCGAGAAGCAATCTACTGAGAGCCTAGCCACGAGTGAGTCCGAGGGCAGGCGCATCGGGCAGGGAGGCCGCTGAGGGCTGAAACCGGGAAGCCGCGCGGGCCGCGCCTCCACGCCGTGGCGACGCCCCGCATCGGCGACGCTCGCGACGCGGAGCCGCCCGACGTACGCGGCCGCGCCTGCGGTATCTCGTGAATCCTGCAGCCGCGGTCCTGCTCGGAGTAACGGAGGTACTCGGCCGCGGCGTCGGCGAACGTGGCGCCGCTGCGGATCATCCCGGGCAACGTCCCACGTCGTGCCTCGTGCAGCACCTCGCGCAGCGCGTCCTCTGCCAGCCGCCCGAGACATATTTGGGACATGCTGGAGAGTTGGCGCAGACGCGGCCAAAGAAAAAACCCCCGATTTACGGGGGTTTCAAAGCGCGCCCGGAGAGATTCGAACTCCCGACCTTCGGTTCCGTAGACCGACGCTCTATCCAGCTGAGCTACGGGCGCGAGGCAGCCGAGTTTAGCTGGGGGAGAGCGAGCCGTCGGCCGGGGTGGCCGCGGTGTCGTCGTAGCGGGCGACGGTGAAGGCGATGAGCGCCGGGACCTGCACGGCGTAGACGAGCAGTGACAGGGTGAGGATGACGAGCGGGCCGCCCTGGACGTGGTTCTGGAGGAAGGCGAACTCGATCAGCCCGGCGGTGCACAGGTAGGCGAGCATCGCCCACTTGCCCACCTGGAGAAAGCGCGCCCAGGCGAAGCCGGGGACGCGGGTGAGCAGGGCGACGTTGACGACGACCAGGCCTGCTGAGGCGATGAGGAGCGCGATGGGGAGCCCGAGCGGGACATGCTGGGGGATGTGGGAGGCGAGATAGATCCCGCCGATGACGATGAGGCCCAGAGACAGCATCCCGATCTGGGTGAACGGCGGGTAGCGGCGCTCGGTCATCCCGAGGCCAGCTTGGTCATGATCACCAGCGTCGCGACCTGCATCGCTCCGAGGATGCCCGCGCAGTAGATGAAGCGCTTCATGAGGCGCTCGATCACCGCGGGGTTGGGCCGGGGCTTCTTGAGTTCGAAGAGGACGGCGACGTTGGCGGGCTCGAGCAACCCGAGGGCGAGGATCGCCATCACCCCCACGACGATCATGCTCGCCACGACCCAGCCATGGAGGGGATTGCCGCTGATGTTGGTGCCGAGGTAGGTGGAGAGCTGCCAGCCGGCGGCCAGCGTGGCGGTCACCACGGTGGGCATGATCAGCAGCATCTTGGGCATGAGGCGGGTGGTGAACTCGATCCGGGCCGGAATCGACAGCTTGCCCATGATGGGGCCGAGCACCAGGCCCAGGAACAGGTCGATGATCGTCCACGCCGCGCCACCGGCCACGTGGAAGAACATGAGCGGCCACTGCTTGTTGGCGGCGATGGCCCAGATGAGCAGGCCCATCACCGCGGCCACGATCGGCAGCCCCTTGAGCGGCACGATCTCGAAATCCAGCCGCGGCGGCGGTTCGGCGGGCTCAGCCTCGGCCGCGGCCGTCACTGCGGGAGGTGCGGCGATCTGGGCCATGTGCGCATCCTATGCGAGCGCGGCCCCGGAATACCAGGTAGTTCGACTCAGGCCGGAAAGTGGACGCGGGCTCACGACGGCGGTACGCTTGGCGTCGCCACGATGGCGATGCGGGTGACGCACCGGAGCATGGTTGCCGCGCCCGCCCAGCTGGTGGCGGTCACGGAACACGACGGCGGCAGCCCGTATCGGCCAATGCACCTCGCGACTCACCCGCACAACCGGTCGTAAAACACCCCTTTGCCGGGGGCTAGGCGGTCGCTTTTGGACCGACTACGCCGGCATCAACCCAGGTGGGGAGGCGACTGTCACGTGGCCCCCACGGGCCGACAGCTCGCCTCCCCCCGGGACCCCCCTGCGCGGGGCGGGCACGCCGGAGCGCACCCGGCGCGGATTGACCGCAACCCACGCTCGCTCCGCGCAGGATTCGAACTGGGAGGAAGGCGGAGGGGGCGGGATTCGAACCCGCGGTCCGCTTGCACGGACTCTGGTTTTCAAGACCAGCGCATTCGACCACTCTGCCACCCCTCCACGGCCCGGCGGCGGATCCTATGGCGCCATGGTGCCACGCGCGCAGCCGGCGTGCGGGCCGCCGGTGGCTGCGGCAAGCTGGTCTCGCCGCAAGCCGTTTACACTCAGCCAAGCCCTGGGAGAGGTGGCCGAGTGGCTGAAGGCACTCGCCTGCTAAGCGAGTATGGGGAGAAATCTCCATCGCGGGTTCGAATCCCGCCCTCTCCGTTGTCACCGGTGACGCCCGAGGGAGGGCCTGGATGAGCGTGCTGGACAGCTTCCGCCTGGACGGGAAGGTGGCGATCGTCACCGGCGCGTCCTCGGGGCTGGGGGTCGCCTTCGCCGAGGGCCTGGCGGCGGCCGGCGCTGACGTCGCGGTGTGCGCGCGGCGCAAGCACCGACTCGAGCAGACCAGACGGGTTCTCGAGGCCCACGGCCGCCGCTGCCTGGCCGTCGAGGCCGACGTGTCCAAGGTGGAGGACTGCGAGCGCGTCGTGGCGCGCACGCTCGAGGAGCTCGGCCGGGTCGACGTGCTGGTCAACAACGCCGGGATCGGGACCGCGGTGCCGGCCACGCGCGAGCCGCCCGAGGAGTTCCGCCGGGTAATCGACATCAACCTCCTGGGCTCCTATTGGATGGCGCAGGCGTGTGGCCGTGCGATGACGAACGGCGGCAGCATCGTCAACATCGGCAGCGTGCTGGGCTCGACGACGGCGGGCCTGCCCCAGGCGGCCTACTCTTCGAGCAAGGCGGCGATCATCGGCCTCACCCGCGACCTGGCCCAGCAGTGGACCGGCCGCAAGGGTATCCGCGTCAACGCGCTCGCGCCGGGCTTCTTCCCGTCGGAGATGACCGACCGGTACCCGGACGGCTACCTCGATCAGATGATGGTCCGGGTGCCCGCCGGACGCCCGGGGGAGCCGGCCGAGCTGGTGGCCGCCCTGGTGTTCCTGGCCAGCGACGCCGCGTCCTACATCACCGGCGTCGTGCTCCCGGTCGACGGCGGGCTGCTGACTACCTGAGCAACGCGCCGGCGGTCGCGCGACCCACCCGAGGACCGCGCGACCACCGATGCGAAGGTCGTGCTACTTGACGACCTGGACGGTGCGCACCATCCCGAGCCGCGTGTGCTCACGGCCATCCTGGGTGCCCATGAAGCAGGCCAGGACGTACGTGCCCGGCTTGGCGTTGAGGATCTGCTGATGCATCGCGCCGTGGCCGACGACGCCCATCCACTGGTGCGGCTGTCCCGCCGCCAGCTTCCCGGCCTTGTTGTCCTGGCCGGTCTCCAGATACGTGGTCAGGAGCTTGGCGTTCTTCTTGCTCTTGACCGGGATCGCGATGATCATGTGGTAGAGGTAGCCGTCGTTCTCGAACCGGACCAGCTGCCCGTCGTGGAGCTTGCTGGGTCCCACGAAGCGGAACTCCTCGGCCTTGAGCGTCGCCTGCGGCCTGGCCAGGGCGGCCGGGCTCGCGTTGGCCGTCACCGTGAAATCCACGTGCGGCCACTTCTGCGGGTTGTCGGCCTCGGTGTCGAGGGCGACGTAGTTGCCCGGCGCCAGCTCGGTCTGGACGTTGCTGGTGCCCTTGGCGGCCTCCGGGTTGGCCACGATGGTGGCCAGCCCGTCCAGGGCATTGGGGTCGCCACCGTGAGAGATGGCGGCGCCGAAGGCCTGCTGGAAGGTCACGCCCGGCTCGAGCCGGACCAGGGTCGGCGAGGCGACAGGCTCGCCGGAGACGTTGGAGATGACGTTGACGGCGCCGGCCGGGACGGTCGGAGTCGCCGTGATCGACTTGCCGGTCATGATCAGCGTCAGCGTGGGCAGGGTACCCGCCGCCGTTGCCGTTGCCCCGCTGGCCGCTGCGACGGCAGCGACAATCATCCCCGCGGTCAGGGCAGTGATGCGCTTCAAGAGGAAACCCCCTATTTAGGTATGTGTACTCCGGCCCCGTGCGCGCTGAGGTCAATCATGCCCCGGCGGTCGCCCCGCACGCAGACTACCCAATTTGTTAGCGTCGTGTGAAGACGGTGTTAGCGCTTGTTGCTCGGCGCGGTGCCGAACACGTGGTCCCAGAAGGGGGCGCTGACGCCGTAGCCGCGCTCGTGGTTCTGGAAGTGATGGCGCATGTGCAGCTCGCGCAGGCGCCGCCCCAGGCGTGACTTGGGCCGGTGATGGTGCACGTGGTAGTGCAGCATGTCGTAGCCCAGGTAGCCGGCCAAGAAGCCGGCCCCGAAGGGCAGGAACGTGGGGCTGCCGAGCACGAGGTAGAAGCCGTAGACGAACAGTGCCGCCAGCGGGACGCTGAGCGAGGGCGGCATCACGAGTCGCATCGGGTCGTTGGGATGGTCGTGGTGCACGCCATGGATGATCCAGTGCAGCCGCGCCCCGATGCCCTTCTCGGGCTCGAAATGGAACACGATGCGGTGCAGCCAGTATTCGGTGAGCGTCCAGAACAGGTAGCCGCACGCCATCCACAGCACGGTGAGCGCCCCGGCCCCGCGGACGAAACCCTCCACCAGAAGCACGGTGATGACGGGCACGAATAGGATCGGGGGCACCGCCGGGTGCACCCGCGAGAGCTTGTCGAGCAGGTCGGAATCGAACATGCGCGGCGAGGCGCGCAGCGCGTCGCTTCGGCTCATGCCCTTCAGTTCGTCGGCGCCCTGGCTGGCCATTAGGGGCCCCATATTACCGGGCCGACAGGGGCGCGATCCGTGATCTCGCCGTCATCCGGCCAAGGCGCCGCTACCCCGTCGCGCCGTCGCCGTCGGCCGGCATCGCCAGCACCACGTGGCGCAGCGACAGTGCGATGAAGTCGCGCCTCTCCAGCCGCGGCGTCCCCTGGAGGTTGGCGACCTCCACATCGGTCAGCGCCAAGAACTCACGCTCCGAGGCGTTGAGGTAGTCGGTCAGGCGGCTGCGATAGCCGTCGGCCGGCAGCACCAGGTCACCGATGATGCGGTGGCGGTCGGTCTCGACGATGATGCGCTCGCTGCGTTGCTCCACGCGCGGGCACCATAGCGTTCTCACCGGCATGCGGTGGCATGCTCTGGACCGATGTCCAAGGCGCCACAGCCACGCTGGTGGACCGTCCGCCGCGCCCAGAACCGCAAGCCCTCCACCTACCGCTGTCCGCTGTGCGGTCAGCTGCTGCCGGCGCTCAGCGAGCACATGCTCATCGCGCCCGAGGGCGACACTTCGCGTCGGCGCCACGCCCACACCGCCTGTGTGCTGAAGGCCCGCAAGGCCGGCCGGCTCCCCACGCGCGACGAATGGGCGCGCACCCAGCCCGCGCCGCCGCCGCGCGCGGGCCCGCTGGGCCGCCTGCGTGCCGCACTGGCTCGCAGGACCCACCCGCCCGGCTGAGCGATAGGGTCCCGCCGCATGGCCCGCGACCTGCGCCTCGGTCTCAGCCTCGGCTACTGGGCCGGCGGGCCCCCGCCGGGAGCCGCCGAGACCATCTTGGAGGCGGACCGGCTGGGCTTCGAATCGGTGTGGACGGCCGAGGCCTACGGGTCAGACGCGCTGATGCCCCTGGCCTGGTGGGGCGCAGCCACCACTCAGATCAAGCTGGGCACCGCGATCGTCCAGATCTCCGCGCGCACGCCGGCAGCGACGGCGATGGCGGCCATGACCCTCGATCACCTCAGCGAGGGCCGCGTCATCTTGGGCCTCGGCGTCTCGGGGCCCCAGGTCGTGGAGGGGTGGTACGGGCAGCCCTTTGCCAAGCCACTCGCGCGCATGCGCGAGTACATCGGCATCCTGCGCGGCATCTGGGCGCGACAGGGTCCGGTGGTCAACGAGGGCTCTCACTACCCGTTGCCGCTCCCGGGCGGCACCGGCCTCGGCAAGCCACTGAAGTCGAGCGTTCGCCCCCTGCGTAGCGACATCCCCATCTATCTCGCCGCCGAGGGCCCCAAGAACATCGCCATGGCCGCCGAGCTGTGCGACGGGTGGCTGGCCCTCTTCTATTCGCCCTACCACGACGCCTTCTATCGCGACGCGCTCAGCGAGGGCTTCGCCCAGCCGCACGCCAGACACGCGGCGGAGGATTTCGACGTGGCGGCGACCGTGCCGCTCATCATCACCGACGACGTCGAGGGAGCGGCGGACGCGATGCGGCCGATGTACGCCCTGTACTTCGGCGGGATGGGCGCGCGGGGGACGAACTTCCACGCCAACGTCGCCATCCGCATGGGCTATGAGGCTGAGGTGGCCAAGATCCAGGAGCTCTACCTCGCCGGCCACAAGGACGAGGCGGCGGCCGCGATCCCCACCGAGCTCATCGAGCAGCTGACCCTCATCGGGCCCGCCGACAAGATCCGCCACGACCTCGACGCGTGGCGCGACTCGATCGTGACGACGCTGCTGGTGAGCGGCGATCCGGCGACCCTGCGCACCATCGCCGGACTGGTGCTCGGCTAGCTCGCGGCCCGCTTCTCTGCGCTCAGACGCGCGTCGGCGTCCAGGATCTGGTGGGCCTTGATCCCCAGGCTGAGGCGCTCGCGCCCGTCGGACTCATAGGGCGACAGGCCCGACACCTCCTGCACGCGCGACAGACGGTAGCCCACGGTGTGGCGATGAAGCTGCATGGCCTCGGCCGTCTCGGTGGTCGACCCGTCGTGGGCGAGGAAGGCTCTCAGGGTGGCCAGCAGCTCGGTGTCGTGGCGGCTGTCGTAGTCAGACAGCGCGGTGACGGTGCTGTCGCGCAGCGCTTCGAGCTCGGCGCGATCGCGCAGCAGCACGCCGATGAGCAGCCGGTAGGTCTCGTCGTGACCGGCCGGCTGGCCATTGGGGCCGCCGCCCAGTTCGGCCAGGACCTCGGCCTCGCGGACGGCCTCGTGCAAGAGGCCCGGATCTCGACGGGGCGCCGAGACCGCGACGCTGAGGCCGGCGTCGCGCAGGCCCGCCGCCAGGTCAGCCAGCGGATCACCCGCCGGCTCGCCACCGTCGGGGCCGCTGAGCGGAGCCACGGCGACCACCCGCCCGGGGCTGAGCTCGCCGATGAGCGCCGGGCTCTCGGGCGCGGCCGGGATCAGACCGGCGGTCGCCTCACCGCGCGCGCTGAGCGCCACCGCGCCGGCGGACAGGTCGACGCCGAGGCGGCGGGCGCGCGCCAGCAGTCCCGGGAGGTCGTCCGGCGCATCCGCCGTCAGCTCGGCCAGCAGCGCCTCTGCGGAGTCCGGACCCGCGGCTCCGGGCGCCTCTCGGATCAGCGCCGTCACCGATGCGGCGGCGGCCGCGGCCTGAAGCCACGCTCGCCGTTCGGGCGACGGTCCCCCGGCGGTGGCGGCGACGATCCCGACCACCTGATCGCCGATCCGCACAGGCACCGCCTCGACGATCGGGGGCGGAGGAGCCAGCGTCTCCTCCGCGCCGGCGGCCAGGGCGTGCGACGCGATCGCCGCCATGGCGTCCCGGGTCAGCGACCCCGCCGGCGAGACCACCGGCGGGCCGTGCGCGGGGAGGGCGATCGCCACCGGACACTGCAGCGCCTCGGCGACGCTGCAGGCCACGCTGTCCAGGGTGTCGCCGGCCACCGCCCCGGCGACGAGAGTCAGTGGCGTGGACCGGGGAGCGGACGCATCCGCTCCCCGGCCCGGCACCGACTGTTGGCCTGGGTCAAGCGCTCGGGCGCGCTGCATGCTCGCGGCGCACGCGGGCCTGGCTCATCACCGACGTCCGCCTCATACCGCGGTGGCCGAGGTCTGGCCGCCCGCCAGCTCCGGCACGCCGTTGGGGTACCCCAGCGACGGGATGTCGGACGGGTACACCTCGTGGCCGTGCTCGGCCGTGTCGCCGATCTCCATGTTCTCCTGCGACATCCGGAGAGGAACGAACAGCCCCACGACCTTCAGGAGGATGAACGTGACCAGGGCTGACCAGAAGATCACCCAGGCGGCCGCGAACACCTGCCACTTCAACAGCGTGAAGCTGCCGTGCACGACGCCGGCCGCGCTTCCCGTGGCGATCAACCCCTTCTTGGACGTCGTGTACCACACCGCCATGTTGGGGTCGGCGAAGATGCCCGTCAGCAGTCCTCCGGCCAGACCGGCCATGCCGTGGGTGTAGACCACGCCGAGCGTGTCGTCGACGTTGCGGAACGGGCGCAGCCGGCTCAGGTAGTTGAGCGCGAAGTACACCAGCGTGCAGGCGATGATCCCGATGGCGATCGCGCCCCAGCCGTTGACGTAACCGGCGGCAGGGGTGATCGCGACGAGGCCGGTGATGATCCCGTTGACGCCACCGATCATGCTCGGCTTGCGACCCGTGATGTAGTCCCAGGCCACCCACATCATGAACGCCACGGCGGTGCACAGGTTGGTGTTCAGGATCGCGGCTGCCGCCGACATGTTCGAGGCGTATGGGTCGCCTCCGTTGAACCCGTTCCAGCCCAGCCACAGCAACCCGGCACCAACGGCCACCATCGCCAGGTTGTTGGGAGCGTCGACCTCGCGGTCGCGCTGCAGACGCGGCCCGATCACGGCCGCGGCGACAAACCCGGAGACGCCGGCGGCCAAGTGGATGACGTAGCCGCCCGAGTAGTCAAGGGCGCCGTGGTGGCCGAAGAAGCCCCCGCCCCAGATCAGGAAGGCGTTGACCACGTAGACGAAGGTGATCCACAGGGCCACGAACGGAATCCACGCCTTGAAGTTGATCCGCCCGAGGACCGAGCCCAGCATCAGGATCGGCGTGATGCCCGCGAAGACGAACTGGAAGTACACCAGTGTCGATTTGGGAAACGCCTGACTCCCGATCAGTGGGACGTTGCTCTGTCCCTGTAGCTCCTTGTGACTCAGAACGGGGCCGGGCTTACCGATGAAGTTGCCGAAGAAGCCCGAATGTGACAAGCCGTGGAACGGCGAGCCGAAGCCCATCTTGAATGCGTAGAGCACCCAGATGATGAGCACGACCGAGAAGGCCGCGAACGTGAGCATCATGCTGTTGATCGACCAGCGCTTCTGCATGATGCCGCCGTACAGCACAACGAGCCCGGGAACGCTCATCAGCCCGACCAGGGTCGCAGCGGTCATCTGCCAAGAGGTATCTCCCGCGCTTAGCCATGTTGGCGCTTCGACAGGCATACATCTCCTTCGTATTCGTGAACACCGGCCCGCGTCCGCGAGCGGTGGCTGAGCCACACCGGCCCAAACTGACAGCCCACAGGCTTCTGCAGCCTGGGGCACCCAGCCATAGCCGTGAGGCCAGCGATCACCGGGCGTCCCTGGACATATGGATAAGACACGCTGCGGTGCAGGGAAAACGCGCGGAAGGGGACGCCGGCGGGGCGCCGCGAGCTGGCGCAAATTGCGCGGCCGCGCCCGACTCAGCCGCTGCGCGGGACGGCCGGAACGGGCAGGCCCGCCTTGCGGCAGGCCTCCGCCAGCGCCCGGGAGAACGCAACGTTCTGGGAGCTTCCCGCGCCCGGCGTGGTGCATAGGGCTCGTGCCGCGCTGCCGCAGCGGTAGAGCTCGGAGCCACCGATGACCGTGGCGGCGCTCACATCGATGCAGCCGTTGCGCGACTGCCGCTGCACGCTGGTGAACGCGACCACGACGGCGACCACGATCACCGCCAGCAGCCCGACGACCGACCCGATCATCCACTTCTCGCGCCGTCCGATGGTCCGCCTTCGCGAGATCTCCTGAAAGTGCCCGGGGGGCAGGATCAGCATGACCGGAGTCTACGGTCGGGGAGCGCGTCAGATGCCGAGCGCAACGCCGCGCGGCAGCACGATGACCGAGCCGCGCGCCGAGTCCAACTGGGCTCGCGTGGAGCCGCTGAGAGCGATCTTGCCGTCCGGTGCATTGCTCTGGGAGTCGACCAGGATGAGGTCGGCGTTCCCACCGTCCTGGAGGATCTCGGCCCCCAGGGCCTGGGCGAGCGTCTCGGCGGTCTGATGCGCGGCGCCATTGGAGTCGCCTGCCACCGAGATCGTCTTGATGGTCGCCTCGGCGCGGGTGCGCAGGCCCGCCGCCGCGACGCCGATCGCCACCGAGCTGCCCTCGAGCAGCCCCTGCGCGGAGCCGCCCGGCTCGACCCGGCCGGGCGGGGTGCGGTAGTCCGAGCCGAACAGGATCAGCTGCGCGCCCTGCGAGGCCGCCAGCTTGGCCAGCCCGGCGCCGGTGGACGGATCGACCACCACGTGGCGCTCGATCTCGGGCTCGTCGAGCCACAGGGCTCCCAGCTCGAGGCGACGGTCGGCGTCATACAGGCCGATCTCCTCGCGCCGCGGGTCGTACTCGCGCCAGTGGCGGACGTAGGCCAGCGCCAGCCTGGCGCCTCCGGCGGCCAGCATCCGGCCCAGCGCCAGCGCGTCGTCGTCGTTGGTGGTGCCGTCGTACGACACGATGACCGGCGTCGCCATTGCGCTGGGAATCCTGAGTCACCCCGGGACGCGCAGCATTGGCCACGTGGACAAGGATCGGCGCGGTGGGCTATCCGGGCGGTAGGCGCGCCGTGGCCTGTGCCACGATCGCCGAGTGCGGCGATCCGGCACAGCGGTGATGGTGCTGCTCGCGCCCGCGTTGCCGCACCTCCACGTCGCGCTGCTCGTGCACCATCGAGTCCACGGGTCGGTGTGGGACTACCTGGGTCTGGCCGCCGCGGCCGCCGCGAGCTGGATCGGGGTCCCCGGGCCGGGGGAGCCGGTGCTCATCGGGGCCGGGGTGTTGGCCTCCAAGGGTCGGCTGGACCTGGCCACCGTACTCGTGGTCGCCTGGGTCAGCGCCACCGTGGGCGGCATCATCGGCTGGGTCATCGGGCGGCGGGCCGGCCGGACGATCATGACCGCCCCGGGTCCGCTGCACGCCGCCCGCCTGCGGACGGTCGCACGCGGCGAACGGATCTTCGAGCGCTACGCGGTGGTCGCCATCCTCCTGACCCCTGCCTGGGTTGCCGGGATCCATCGCGTTCGCTCCCGCGTCTATCACCCCACCAACGCTGTCTCGGCGGCCGTGTGGGCGGGCGCGATCGGCCTGGGCAGCTACTTCGCGGGCACCGCGGTGATCGACTGGGTCGACGACTTCGGCGTCGGAACCTCGGCGATCCTGGTCGCGCTGATCGTCGCCGCAGTGGGCCTGGAGCTCGTGCGCCGCCACCGTGTGCGCGGCCGGACGCAAGGGTGAGCGCTCGGCGCCGCCCTACAGCTGCGTCTGCGACCAGTCGATGGTGACGAGCGGAGGTGCCGGTTCGCCGATCTCGAGCTGGATGTCCTCGTGGGGCAGCAGCGGGATATCGCGGGGATTCTTCTTCCACGGCTTGCCGTTGACGAAGGCGGTGACCGGTCCGCGCAGGCTCGCGATCCGGTTGCCCGCCAGGGGCTGATGCCACTCGTCGAAGAAGTTGCCCAGCGTGTAGATCGCCTTGCTGGGCGACTCAACGTGGATGACCCCGTCGGTGGTATGGGTGTGCAGCCAGTAGATGCAGCTGCCGCCGCTGGCGACCGGGCCCTGATTCGTGTCGACCGCCTTGGACCCCGGGATCCCGACGCCGGCGGGCAGGACGTAGGCCTGACCGGACTTGAAGACGGCCAGGTGCGCGTGGATGTGGTAGACGAGCTGCTCGCTGGGCCCGCAGGTGATCCCGTCCACCTTGCTCGTGCCGGTGGTGGACGCGGGCGCGAGCTCGGGGCCCTGCTGCAGCGGCACGCCCTCGAAGCCGACCTGGGGCGCCGCGGATGTGGCCGATGCCGACGTCGAGGCCGGCGCGGACGTGCCGGTGCCCGTCGCCCCGGTCGCGCCGCTCGTCTTCGTCCCGCCGGCGCTGCTCGAGCTCGAGCTCGATGAGCCGCACGCGGCGAGGCTCACGGCGCACAGGAGCGCCACTGCGGCGGGGACTAACTTGAGCATCGGCTGGGCAACGGTAGCTGGATGGCACGATGGAGGCGTTGGTAGCGTGTGCGGCAATGTCCGAGGACTTCGCAGCGGCGGGCCTGCCGATGACCACGGGCCTGGAGATCCCCGGCGTGAGAGTGGCCGAGAGCCTCGGCGTGGTCTACGGGCTGGTCGTCCGCAGCATGGGCTTCACCGGGAGCGTGGTGTCTTCGTTCAAGGCCCTGCGACGGGGCGAGATCAGCGAGTACACACAGCTGCTGGAGGACTCGCGCCGCCACGCCATCGACCGTATGGTCGACAACGCCCGCCTGATGGCCGCCGACGCCATCATCGCCGTGCGCTTCGACTCCTCCGAGATTGGCCAGCAGTTCACCGAGATCGTGGCCTACGGGACCGCGGTCAAGACGAGCCCCGCGTCCTGAGCGGGCTCTACGGTGCAGCTCCGCGACGCCGATCGGGAGGAGCTGTTCGCCCGGCTCAGCCGTCATGCCGCTGAGGGACACATCGATCTCGAGGAGCTGGAGCGGCGCGTGGGCGTGGTGGCCGCCGCGGCGACGCGCGAGGAGGCCGCGGCCGCATGCGCCGACTTGCCCGCTCTGGATGGCGATCCGGCGGCGCCCAGCAACGCTCGGCCTCGCTGGGGCCGGGGTCATGGCGATGCCGACGCCCCGGGCGCGCAGTGGCGCCCGACGAGCGAGCGGTTTCGCGATCCCCGCACCAATCGGGTCATGCGCGTGTGGGAGGACGCGGCGGGTAACCGCCACTACGTGGTAGACGAGCAGCACGACTGAGCCGCCGCCGCCGCCACCAGCGAGGAAAGCCGCGGCATGGCCGCGGTCAGCGGCGCGAGCCGCCCCCGCCGAACAGCGACAGGAAGAACAGGAACACGTTGAAGACGTCGAGGAAGATCGACGCCGCGATCGGGACCGCCCCGCCCATCGTCGTCCGGCGCAGCCGGTTGAAGTCAAAGACCGTGAAGGCGCCGAACACCACCAGGCCCAGCAGCGCGTAGATCACGTTGGCGCCGGGGATGGCCACGAACAGGGTGATCAACCCGAAGACGATCAGCGCGATCAGCGCCCAGAACAGCGTCCGCGCCCAGGAGGACAGGTCGCGCCGCGTGGCGTAGCCGAACGCGCCGAGTCCGGCGGTGAAGAGCGCGGTGGCGCCGGCCGCCTGGTAGAGCGCGTTGGGCTCGGCCTTGGCGTAGGCGTTGAGCACCGGGCCGACCGCCATGCCGATGGCCAGCCCGAGTCCGAACAGGAGGCCGATCGCCAGCTGCTCGCGTCCACGGGCATTCGCGAACTGCAGCCCGAAGATGCAGGCGAAGGCGGCGATGAAGAAGAGGATTCCCGTGCCGCCGGTGGCGTTGCGAGTGAGGTAGGCGCCGAGCGCCGTGCAACCGACGGTGAGGGCCACGAGGCCCATCACCTGACCGAAGACGCCGCGCGTCTGGTCCCGTGTGAGCGCCTGGTCGCGGAGCGCGTACTGACGAGTGAAGGACATGCTGCGCAGGATAGGTGATCTTCAGCGCGTGAGCGGGGCTTTCATAGAGAGTTCATAAGCGGATGCGCTCCCGCGAACCCGAGTCGCGATACTGGGAAACGTGCCCCGCGCCACCGTCGCCCGATCTCCCGGTGCCGCGGCACCGGCCAAGCCGCCGGTCTCGCACGCCGCGTGGATGCGGCTGGCGGCCTGCACGGCCGCCGCGGCCCTGCTCCAGCTGGACGGGACCCTCATCACAGTGGCGCTGCCCTCGGTGGCCCACGGCCTGCACGTCAAGGACAGCGCCACCTCGGCCGTGCTGAGCGCCTACTTCGGCGCCTACGCGCTGATGCTCATCCCGGGCGGCGAGCTGGTCGACCGCCTCGGGGCTCGTCGGGTGGCCCTCGGCGGCCTGGCGTTGTTCGGCGTCGGCGCGCTGGCCGGAGCGCTGGCCCAGAGCTTCGGCGAGCTGCTGGCGGCGCGCGTCATCCAGGGTGCCGGGGCCGGGCTGGTCAGCCCGGCGGCCCTGGCGGGGGCGGTGTCCGGATTCCCTGCCGAGCGCCGCGGCAGCGCGCTGGGGATCTGGGGCGCCAGTGCCGGCATGTCCAACCTGGCGGGGCCCCTGCTGGGCGGGCTGCTCACGGTCGCCTTTGGGTGGCGAGCCAATTGGTGGGCGCTGCTGCCGCTCACCGCCGCCGCCGCGCTGGCCATCGCCCGCCTGGTGCCCGCGGTCCTCAGCAGTGGCGACGACGGCGGCAATCCGGCGCTCAACCGCACCGTGCTGGCGGCGACGCTGATCGCCGCGCTGACCTTCGCCGTGATGATCGGCGCCTTCTACATCGCCGAGCAGTATCTGCAGCGGGTGGCGGGCTTCTCCGCGCTGGGCGCCTCGGGCGCTCTCGTGCTGGTGGCGCTGCTGGTCGGGGCGGCCGCGCCGATCGCCGGCAAGCTGGCCGATCGCCACGGTGAGAAGCTCCCGGCGATGATCGGCTTCCTCGCCGCGGGCGTCGGCCTGGCTCTGCTGGGCATTCCTGGCGTCACCCTGGACGGCGCCGTGACCGTGCTGCCGCTCATCCCGGTCGGGCTGGGGCTGGGCATGCTGTTCGTGCCGACCAGCCGCGCCGCGCTCAACGCCAGCCCGCAGGCCTCGCACGGGCGCACCTCCGCGCTGCTGTCGGTGGGCCGGCTCCTCGGGGCCGCGGTCGGAGCGGGGCTGGCCGGAGTGGCGCTGGCCGGGACCCTGACCGCCTCCACCGTGCACCACGCCCTGCTGCTGGGCGCGCTGACCTGCCTCCTCGTCGGCATCCCCGCCTCCACGCTGCTCACCAGCGCCGGCCGGGAGCCCGCCGAGCTGGCCACGCCCTAACCAGGATCGGCGGATCCGGGCTTAGTCCGTTCTCTTGGCGCGGTAGGCGCGCACCTTCGTGCGGTTGCCGCAGACCGCCATGTCGCACCAGCGGCCGGAGTGGTTGCGGCTCGAGTCATAGAACGCCCACTGGCAGTCGTCGGCGTCGCATGCCTTGACCCGCCGCCACGTACCGTCGAGGGCGGCATAGGCAACCGGCACCAGCAGGCCGGCCAGCACACCGGGCTCGCCGCCGGCCCGTGGCGCGAGCTCGACCGTCCCGGCCGCAGCGAAGCGCACCGAGAGCTGCCCGAGACGCGACACCTCGTCCAGCCGGCGCCCCGCCTGGGTCGGCTCGTCGCGGTGGGTGTGGCCGCGCATGACCTCGCGCAGCGCCTCGCGCAGCTCGATCGCGCGCCCGTGCTCGGCCGCGTCCAGCTCCCGCTCGCCAGGGGAGCGCAGCCCCTGGCCCTGTAGCCATTCGCTCAGCTCGGCCGGCGTCCGCGTCCGGTCCACGCCCGCCTCGACGTCAAGGGTGTTGACGAAGTCGATGACGAGCTGGAGGTTGTGGGGCGGCGAAGTTCGGCTTGAAACCATCGTATGAATGTAGTAGGTTACACGACACCAGCTAAGCGACGACGGAGGTGTCTGAAGACATGCTAGGCCACAGCGTCCAGACCGGCACCTATGAGCTCCGAGGCCCGCTCCTGGGCCGTGCCGGCACCGTGTTCGCCCCCAGCGTGATGACGCGGCTGCGGGCGCGGACCCGCCGGCTGGAGCTCGATCGCGCTCTCGCCGACGGCGCCGACCCCGCCTCCTCGCCGCTGTTGGCCGCGCGCGCCGCTCAACTCGTGGCGCGCGCCAATCGCTACCGCCTGGCCTCCGCCATCGAGCACCTGGCGCTGACCGCCGACGCGCCGCGAGGGCTGCTGCGCACGGTCCCGCGCCGCGGCGCGGTCCACGCCAACCGCACGCAACTGATCGAGCTGGCGGGCACTCTGCGCCGGGGCGGCCTGCTCTACGCCCGCGGAATCGCCATCCTTGAGCTCGTGCTCATCGACGGCTCCGGACCGGCCTATAGGGACGCGCGCGGGGAGGGGCTCGCCCGCCAGCTCCAGCTCGCCGCCGCGGGCCTGGGCGGCTGACCCGGCGTGCGGGCCGGGCTGCGCGCGGGGCTGCCCTATGGCGTGGCCTCCCTGCTGCTCGGCCTGTCCTTTGGCGTGCTCGCACGACCGTTGATGGGTCCGCTGGCCACGATCGTGATGTCGGTCGTGGTCTTCGCCGGCTCGGCGCAGTTCGCCGCCCTGGCCGTGCTCTCGGCCGGTGGCGGGGCGGCCGCGGCCATCGTCGCCGGCACGCTCCTCAACCTGCGCTTTGTCCCGATGGGGATCGCCATCGCGCCCGCGCTGTCGGGCGGAGCGCTCGGGCGGGCGTTGCGAGGGCAGGCTCTGGTCGACGCCTCATGGGCGCTGGCCAACCGCGGCGGTGGGCGCTTCGACGTTGAGTTCCTGCTCGGGTCGACCATGGCCCAGTATCCGGCGTGGGTGGGGGGGACCATCATCGGCGCGCTCGCGGGCGGGGCCCTGGGCAACCCGCGGTCGCTGGGCCTGGATGCGATCTTCCCGGCCTTCTTCCTCGGGCTGCTCGTGACCGAGCTGCGCCGGCCGCAGGCGCGGCCGGTGGCCGCACTGGGCGCCGCCATGGCTCTGGCGCTGACGCCCCTGACACCCGCAGGCGTGCCCATCATCGTCGCCGCTCTTGCGGTGGCCGTGCCGACGCGCTCACGCTCATGAGCTCCGCCGTCTGGATCACCGTCGCCGGCTTGTGTGTGACGACCGCGCTCATCAAGGCGTTCGGTCCGCTGGCGTTCGGGGGCCGCCGGCTGCCTCCGGTGCTCGCGCGCGTGATCCCGCTGCTGGCGCCGGCGCTGCTGGCGGCGCTCGTCGTCACCGAGACCGTGGGCGGCGTCGGCCGCTCGCTGGTGATCGACGCCCGTCTCGGGGGGCTGCTCGCGGCGGCGGTGGCGATCTCCCGGCGCTGGCCGCTGGCCGTGGTGGTGCTGTGCGCGGCGGGAGCGACGGCCCTGCTGCGCACGCTCGGGTGACCCTTCCCGGAGCGCCGCTGCCCCCACGCCACGCAGGAGCAGCGACACCCCGGCCACCAGCGCCAGCGAGGACGAGCGCTGATGAGTCGGTGCGGCGGCGAGCCGCCGGCTCTGCATCTCCCGACGCCGGGTCGCACGAATCCTTCCCGCGGCGACGCGTTATGAGGCCTCGCCGGCCAGTTCCTCCTGCCCGGGCGCCGTTCCAACGGCGTCGGCACCCTCCGCGGCGGTGGCCTCCAGGACGATCTGCGCAAGTGCCTCGGGCGCATCCCACATCGGGACGTGGCCCGCGTCTGAGAGCACGACGTTGCGGATGCGGTCGGGGACCCACACCGGCCGGCGGATGAGACGGTCGTGGTCGGGCCAGACGAACGTCACCGGACAGCGGATGCGCTCCAGCCCCTCGAATCGACCGGCTCGCATGGCGTCGTTGACCGCGACGAAGTCCGACGCCGTGGCGTAGGCCTCCACGAGCTGGCGGGCGGCGCCCGGGGGAACCCGGCGCGGGTGGGCCACGGCGTCGGCGAGCAGCAGCGAGCGTCCCGGTCGCGTCGCTGCGCATCGGCCGGCCGCGGAGCCCAGGGCGCGGGCCAGGCGGTGGGCGATCGCCGCCTTGGGAACCAGCGGCTCGGGCCACAGCCCGGCCGGGGCGATCCCGGTGACGCTGGCCACCGCTCCGCTGCGCCCCAGCTCCAAGGCGACCCAGCCTCCCAGCGAGTTACCGGCGACGTGAGGGCGCCCCAGGCCCAGCGACGCCAGGTGCCCTGCCACTGCGGCCGCCAGCGCGCGCGGGGTCGGCGCGTGCCCCCTCAGCGGGGCCGATTGGCCAAAGCCCGGCAGGTCGATGGCGATGAGCTCACGCCGTCCGGCGATCAGAGGCACCACCGGGTCCCACACGTGCCGGTCGGCGCCGAGGGGATGCAGCAGCACGACGGGAGCCCCGTGCCCCGTCCGATCATGGGCCAGCGGCACGCTGGGAGGCACGGGCATCCCCGGCACCCTACCCGGGCCGGCGCCGGCTACTCGTGCTCGGCCAGCGAGTCGCCGATCAGCCAGAACATCGGGGGCCACAGCCCGACGAACAGGGCGCGCCGCTCGGCGTTGCCCCGTTCATCCTGATCCACGGTCTTGGCGCGAATCCACAGGCCGATGCACAGCCCGATGGAGCCCAGCGAAGCCGCCTGCATCTGCCAGGGCCGCAGGCCGCGTCGGTGAAGGGTCTTGGTCAGCACCGGCCCGGATCGTAGCGGGGCGATTTCGAGCGCCGGGCACGGGTAGCGTGACGCAATGCCCCGTCGCCCGCCCGCCGCCCGCCGCTGGCTGACCGCCGCCACGTGGCCGGTGGGGGTGACGCTGACCTCGTGGGACTACATGTGGCGCTCAACCCCCATGCACCGGCGCGAGGTCGTGGAAGGCGATCCGACCGAGCATCTGCCGCCGCCGCTGGACGATGGCATCGATCGCCACGAGATCCTCGGGCCCGAGCGCGGCCGCGGCCCGCTCTTTCACCGGCGCTACGGGACGCGCATTCGCGATCCCCGGGTGGACGCCGACGAGCTCATGACGCAGATCGCGTCTGATCCCAACCGCGCCGCCCCCACGAAGTTCGCCCGGTTTCAGAAGGTCTTCGGGGAGGAGGGGAGCCTGACCGTCGGTGACGAGTTCGTCGTGCGTATGCCGGGACCGTGGGACGGCCCGGTGCGGGTCGTCGCCGTCGAGGATCGCTCGTTCCGTCTGGCCACCCTGGAGGGTCACCTGGAGGCGGGTCAGATCGAGTTTCGCGTGCGCGATCGCGACCCGATGCGGTTCGAGATCGAGTCGTGGGCGCGGAGCGCAGACCGGCTCGCCGACCTTCTCTACCACCGCGTGCGTATGGCCAAGGAGGTCCAGCTGCACATGTGGATCTCGTTTTTGGAGGGCGCCGTCGCGCTTGCGGGCGGCCGGATGACCGGCGGGGTGGAGATCGAGACGCGGCGCATCGAGAATCCGTTCGCCCGGTGATCGGCCGCCCGAGCATCGGCCGGCGGCTGGCCGCTCTGGCCGGCACGCCGGTCAACTATGACTCCGGAGCCCTGGACCTGGAGCGCCCGCCGCCCGGCTGGAACGTCGATCGCCGCTGCCAGCCGCTGCCCGGGGAACCTTCCGGGGAGCCGGTGCCGGATGGCAGCTGGGAGATCGCCTGCCGCTTGATCCGTGGCTACGAGTTCGCCGATCCCTCGCTCGTCCGCGCCCACTACGACCCGGAGCGACCGCTGGAGGGTCGCGAGATGCTGCTGGAGCTGATCGCGCTGGGCGTGGTGCGGGTGTACGTGGGCGTCCGGGTGGTCAAGGTCTACGACGAGCCCCGCGACCTCGAAGGCCGCGCCGCCCGCGTCTTCGGCTGGGCCTACCGCACGCTGCAGGGTCACGTGGAGGAAGGGCAGATGGACTGGCAGGTCTGGAAATGGCTGGACACCGGCGAGGTCCAGTTCCGCGTGCACGCCGTCTCGCGCACCGCGCCGATCGCCAACCCCGTCGTCCGCGTGGGCTTCTGGGCGCTGCGCGACCATGAGCGCGCCGTGTTCCTGAAGAGCACGAACCGGCGTATGCGCGAGCTGACGGAGCTGGCGCTGCGCAGCGAACGGCGCGGCGAAGAGGTGCGCGAGGCCAGCTCCGACCTCACGGCGCGGCGCCTGGGCGGCGGCGACGAGGTCCACGAGCGCCTGGGCGACAACGTCGCGCGGCCCTAGCCGCCCTGGCCGCCCTGGCCGTAAGGTATCCGACGCCCCGCCCTGACCCGGCTTGAGGTAAAGAACGACCCCCGCCCTGCCGAGTAGTTCGGGGAGATGACACGCGCGCGCGCACCGAGGCGCTCCATGGCGAGACTGCTCGTGGTCTATGCCCTGATCACGGCTGTCCCGGTGATCGGGCTGGGCATCGTGTTGGCTGGGACCTTCCGCAAGGAGGCCGACCGCCGCGGTCTGGCCGAGGGACGCTCGGAGGCCACCCTGATCGCCCAGGTGACGATCGGGCCCGAGCTCGACGGCCGGCCGCTCAGCGCGGGCGTCAGCGCCGCCGAGAAGGCCGACCTGGATCGCGTCGTTCGTCGCGCGGTCGCCCAGGGCAACGTGCTCCGCGCCCGCGTGCGCGACCTTGCCGGGCGCGTCGTCTACTCCGAGGACGGATCCGGGTTCCGCGGGCCGGTGGAGGACGAGGTGCTCGACGCCGCTCACGGTGAGACCGTGCTCAGCCTGACCCACCTCAATGCCGACAGCGATGACGAGGGGCCCGTGGGTGTCGCCTCGGTGGAGGTGTACCTCCCGCTCGTCGCCGGAACGCCAGGCCACCGCGTGGGCGTCCTGGAGCTCTACCTCCCCTACGCACCGATCGCCCGCGACGTGCGCGCCGGCCTGCACAGCCTCTACCTCGATCTCGCCCTGGGGCTGGCCGTGCTCTACGCCCTGCTGTTCGCCATCACCGTCTCCGTCAGCCGCGGGCTGCGCCGCGAGCTGTCGATCAACGCGTTCCTGGCCCATCACGACGCGCTCACCGACCTCCCCAACCGGGCCCTGTTTCTGACCCGCGCCCGCGAGGCCGTGGCTCACATCTCGAGCGAGGGTCGCCCCACGGCGGTGGCGATCATCGACCTCGACCACTTCAAGGACATCAACGACACCCTCGGCCACCAGAGCGGGGACGAGCTCCTCACCAAGCTCGCCCACCGCGTCAGCGCCAACATGCGCCTGGGCGACACCGTGGCCCGGCTTGGCGGCGACGAGTTCGGGCTCATCCTCCGCGACGTCGCCGACGCCCACCAGGCGCTGGCGAGGCTGCGCGAGGTGATCGCGGCCGAGGTCGATGTGCGCGGACTATCGCTCTCGGTCGCTCCCAGCATCGGCTTCGTCGCGGTGTCGGACCGCGACGCCGACGTTGACACGATGCTCCAGCACGCCGAGGTCGCGATGTACGCGGCCAAGACTCAGCACGCCGGGGTGCTCGAGTACCGCCCCGATCTCAACCATTACGACGCCTCCAGCCTCGGCCTCGTGGCCGAGCTGCGCCATGCCATCTCCGACGGCCAGCTGGTGCTCCACTACCAACCGCAGGCGAGCACGGCGACGGGTCGCATCACCGCGCTGGAGGCGCTGGTGCGCTGGGAGCACCCCGAGCACGGGCTGCTGGCGCCCGACCGCTTCCTGCCCCTGGCCGAGCAGACCGATCTCATCGACACGCTCACCCACTGGGTGCTGGACGCCGCGCTCAGCCGCATCCAGTACCTGACCGACCGAGGCCTGGATGTTGCGGTCGCGGTCAATGTGTCCGCCCGGAGCATCGTGCGCCAGGACTTCGCCCGCGAGGTCATCGAGGCCCTGGAGCGCCACGATGTGCCCCCGGAACGGCTCATCGTCGAGGTGACCGAGACCGCGCTGCTCATCGACCCGGCGCGAGCCGCCGAGGTACTCGCCCGGCTGGCCGACGCCGGCGTCACCGTCAGCCTTGACGACTTCGGACAGGGCCAGACCTCGCTGGGCTATCTGTCGCGCCTGCCCGTCCAGGAGCTCAAGATCGACCGCAGCTTCGTCACCGACATGCACGAGAACCCGGCCCACGCCGCGATCGTGCGCTCCATCGTCGACCTCGGTCACAACCTCGCCATGCGCGTGGTCGCGGAGGGCATCGAGACCGAGGCCGTGCTCGACACGCTGCGGGACTGCGGGTGCGATGTGGCGCAGGGCTTCTTCCTGGCGCGCCCCATGCCCGCCGACAGCCTGGAGGCCTGGCTGGCGGCGACCGGGAAGCAATCGCGACGCTGAGCGTCTTGCCAGACATATGAATCGCCGGAGAGGCCAGGAGGGCAGGCATGCGCGCAGCTAGTCCCCGCCGTGTCTTGATCGTGGCCCATCAGACCGCCGACCGTCCCGAGCTCGTGGACGCCGTGACGCGTCGCGCCGAGGCCGGTCCGTGCACGTTCACACTGCTCGTGCCGGCACGGTCGCGCGGCGTCCGGCTGGTCCACGCTCAGGACCCGAGCACCAGCGAGGCCGAGGACCGCCTGGAGGCGGCCATCCCGCTGCTGTCGGAGGCGGCCGGCGAGGCCGTCCTGGGCGTCGTGGGCTCCCATGAGCCCCTGGTCGCGGTCCAGGACGCCCTCAGGGTGCTCGGCTTCGACGAGGTGATGATCTCGATGCTGCCGGTGCGGGAGTCGCGCTGGTTTGAACTGGATCTCCCGCGCATGGTGCGGGCCCTCGGGGTGCCCGTGACCGAGGTCATGACCTCGGCGCGAAAGCCAGACCCGACCGCCGCCTGAGCCCCGCACCGGTGCCGGATGGTCCCGCCCTGGGCGGGTCTCTGTCAGCTCGACCCGGTCCTGGGGCATCATCAATACAGTGACTGCGACCTTCCCACCGGCCAAGAGGCGTGCCGCGGCGATCTCGATCGCCTCCAACTCCGGCCTGATCGTGCTCAAGGTGGCCGCCGGTCTGGTCACCGGGTCGGTCGGCATCCTCAGCGACGCCATCCACTCCCTCATGGACCTCATCGCCTCGCTGATCGCGTGGGCGTCGGTCCGCAAGTCCGACGCGCCGGCCGACGCGTCGCACCGGTATGGCCACGAGAAGCTCGAGGATCTCGCGGCGGGGGCTCAGGCGCTCCTGCTCCTCGTCGGGGCCGCCTTCATCGCCATCGAGGCCGTCCGGCGCCTGATCAACGGCGGGCAAGTCAAGTCGATCGGCGTCGGCATCGCGGTCGCCGGCGTCGCCGCCGCGGTCAACCTGATCGTGTCCACCTACCTCGAGCGGACCGGCCGCGCCACCGGCTCTCCCGCCCTGCACGCCACTGCGGCCGACCTGCGCACAGATGCCATCGTCTCGCTGGGGGTGCTCGTCTCGCTGGTGGTCGTCAAGCTCACCGGCGCGCGCTGGCTGGACCCCGTGGTCGGCCTGATCGTCGCCGCCGCCATCACGCGCACCGGCGTGCGCATCCTCATCGACGCCAGCCGCCGGCTCGCGGACGAGGCGCTGCCCCCCGACGAGCTGGCGGCGCTCCAGCAGGTCGTGCAGTCCTTCGTCGGCGACGAGGTGGTGGGCTTTCACGACCTCCGCGCGCGACACGTGGGCAGCCACCACCAGGTGGACCTGCATCTCCAGTTCGCCTCGGGCACCAGCCTGGAGCGGGCCCACTACGTCTCGCACAAGCTCCAGGACGCCATCGTCGCGCGCCTGCCCGAGACCACCGTGCTCGTCCACCTGGAGCCCGAGGACCGGGTCCGGCCCGACCGCTTCGAGCAGGCCGACGGCGTGACCACCGCGCCGTAGAGCCCCCACCGCGGGAAGGTTCGCCGGAGGGCGCCGTCTGTAGCCCTAGATGGGCGCCCGACTCCTCCTCGCCGCATTATGCTGCGCCGGCTTTGCCTCGCTTCCCCCGTCGATCGCGCAGGCCTCCTCGACCGGAGCCACGCTGACGACGGCGCCGGCTGCGCACGCCACCTCCATGGTGAAGCTCACGGCGGTCCCCGTGCGACCCGTGGTCGGTCAGCCCGTCGCACTGAAGGTGACCTCTGCGCCGGTCGGCGCGCATGGGTTTGCCTGGGATCTCAGCGGCCGCGGGGGCTACAAGCTCGCCCCCGGACGCACCGGGCAGATCACGGCGCGTTTCGCGTCGCCAGGAGTCCATGCCGTCGCGCTGCGGTTCACCGCCTCCGGCCGGGCCTGGCTCGGCGTGCTCACCGTGGATGTGACGGCTCCGCCCGCGCCCCGCCGCTCCCACGCCCTCCGCAGCCACGTCACGCTGCGGCGACATGCCGGCGCCTCGGGCCTGGCGGGGCGGGTCACCGCTCACGCCGCCGGCGACCCCGGGGTCAGCGTGGCCGACTTTCACTTCGCGCCGGCCACGACGACCATCCATGCCGGCGACACGATCACCTGGAGCAACGACGGCCCCTCGAGTCACACCGCCACCGCCCGCAACGGCGGCTTTGACACCGGGGTGCTGAAGAAGGGACAGAGCGCGTCGCACACGTTCACCCAGCCCGGCACGTTCACCTACTTCTGCCAGATCCACCCCTTCATGCACGGCACCATCGTCGTGCTGGCTGCCACCACCAGCGCGGCGACCACCACCAGCGCTGCGACCAGCACGGCGACCGCCGCGGCGGCGACGCCCACGGCCACGACCGCGGCCACGCCCCACGCCGCGCCGACGGATCCGACCCTGCCCAATACCGGCTTCAACGTGCTGGCCGGCCTCGGCGCCGGTGTGCTGCTGCTCGGCGCGGGGGCGGCGCTGCGACGCGCCCGGCCGCGCTGATCCGTACCGTTGCCGGGCATGAGCCTCGCCTCCACCCTGCGCATGTACCTGCGCCGCACGCACAAGCTCGATGAGCCCACCGACCTCTACACCCATCAGGTCACCCTGCTGGACGGAGGGGAGCTCGACCTGGCCTCGCTGCATGGCCGGCCGACCCTGATCGTCAACACCGCCAGCAAGTGCGGCTTCACGTCCCAGTACGGGGGCCTGCAGAAGCTGCACGAGCGGTACTCGGGCCGCGGGCTGCAGCTGCTGGGCTCCCCCTCGGCCGACTTTGCCGACCAGGAGTACGAGACCGGCGACGAGATCGGCGTGTTCTGCGAGCGCAACTACGGGGTCCGGTTCCCGCTGACCGAGCGGATGTCGGTGCGCGCCGACCCGGCGCCGCTGTGGAGCGACCTCGCCCGCCAGCCCAACTCGGCCCCGCCGGTCTGGAACTTCACCAAGTACCTCGTGGGCGCGGACGGCAGGCTGGTCGCCCGCTGGCCGACCAAGGTCACGCCCGAGGACCCGAGGATCGTCGCCGCCATCGAGGCGGCGGTGCCCAGCTGACTCAGCGCGCGCCGCTCACGCCGGCGATGAGACGCGTCGACACGGCCTCGAAGCGGGCCACGTCGCGGTAGGGACGCGCCACCAGCATCGCCCCCTCCAGCCCGCCTAGGATCGTCTGCGCGCCGTCCTCGGCGGTGCCTGCGAAGCGCATCGTGCCATCGACGCGCCCCGCCTCCATCACGGCGCGCAGCCAGGCCTGGCTGCGATCGAAGAAGCCCACGATCGCGTCGCGCATCGGTGCCGGCAGCGTCTCGTACTCGGCGGCGAGCATTCCACACAGGCACATCCGGTCCTCGCGCAGCACCTTGGCGTATAGCGCGGCGTAGGCGGCGAGCTTCGCCGGCGGAGCGAGCCTATCGCCGTCGATCCGGTCGAGCTCTGACATGAAGCGCTCCGTGTAGCGCGCCACCAGTGCCTCGCCCAGTTCCGCCTTTCCCGGGAAGTGATAGTGCAGGCTGGCCTTGGTGACCCCGACCTCGGCGGCCACGTTGGCGTAGCTGAAGCCGTTGAAGCCCCGTGTCTGCACCAGCCGCTCGGCGATATCGAGGATGCGCGTGCGGGTGGGGCTCTCCGCCTGTGCCGCCTCCGTGCCTGCCGTGCTCGTCGTGGCCATCGCATGCCCAAGAATAACCGAATCGGCCTTGACTATCTACCTACTAGTAGGTAAGTTAGCGTGGCTCTGTGAGACCGGCCCCGCCGGGGCCGCCGACCGACCGGGGGAAACACCATGAGCACGGACGTCAGCAGCGCGACCTTCGACCTCGCGCGCTTCTGTGAGGCCGCCGAGGGACGGGATGTGGAGACGCAGCTCTCCATGTACGGGCCCGCCGCGGTTGTCACGATCGCCGATCACGTCAACCAGCCGGGATCGCCGCTCGTCCTGCACGGCCGCGACGAGATCGCGACGTGGCTGAAGGACGTGTGTGGCCGCGAGATGACCCACGAGGTGACGCACAGCGTCGCCGACGCCGGCGGCGGCGCCTTCGCGGAGGCCTGCCGCTATCCCGATGGCACCAATGTGGCGTGCGCGACCGTATTCACGCTCGCCGACGGACAGATCAGCGAGCAGGCCGTGGTGCAGGCCTGGGACGAGAGCTGATCGCTTCGCGCGCGGTGGCGCCGCCCCGAGCGCGGCGCCACCACCCTGCATGCCGCTAATGCTCGGGCAGGGCCGGCGGTGCGCTGCGGTACGTCGGCGGGGTGCGCGAGAGCCCGATCGGGTTCCGTGTCAGGGGCACCGGGGATCCATCGGGCGCCGGGACCTCGACGATCGGATCGAGCCCCACCGAGCGGGCCAGCGCGAAGGCGCCGGCCACGTCGTTGACCACTCCGGCGGGAACCCGGGCCGCGGTCAGCCGCTCTGCCCACTCGCTGGCGGGTGCCGCCGCCAGGCGGGCCAGCAGCTCCTGCTTGAGGGCGTCGCGGTTGGCGACGCGCTGGCTGTTTGAGGCAAAGCGCGGGTCGGCGGCCAGCTCGGGAGCGGCCAGTACGTCGCACAGGGCCGTGAACTGGCGCTCGTTGCCCACGGCCACGATCAGCTCCCCCTCGGCTGTCGCGTAGAGCTCATAGGGGGAGATGCTGGGGTGAGCGTTGCCCATCCGGCCGGGGACGGCGCCGGCGATGGTGTAGGCCGACGCCTGGTTGACGAGACCGGCCAGCAGCGACGAGAGCAGGTTGACCTCCACCCGCTGGCCCTCGCCGGTGCGGTCGCGGTGGCGCAGCGCGGCCAGGATGCCCACCGAGGCGAACAGGCCGGCCAGGACGTCGACGAGCGCGACGCCGACCTTCTGGGGTTCACCCTCGGGCGAGCCCGTGATGCTCATGAGCCCCCCGAGCGCCTGCACGAGGAGGTCGTAGCCGGGCAGCTCGGCGCCCGCGCCCGCGCCGAACCCGGTGATCGAGCAGAAGATGAGGCCGGGATTCTCGGCGGCGAGTGCTTCGTAGCCCAGGCCGAGCTTGTCCATCACGTCGGGGCGGAAGTTCTCGACGATGACGTCGGCGGCCTCGGCCATCTCCCGCGCCCGCCCCAGGTCGTGCGTGTCTGAGAGGTCGAGGAGGACGCTGTGCTTGTTGCGGTTGACCGACTCAAAGTACGTCGCGCGGCCCTGGGCGTCGAACGGCGGTCCCCAGCTGCGCGTCTCGTCGCCGGCGCGGGGCCGCTCCACCTTGATCACGTTGGCGCCCAGATCGGCCAGCATCATCGTCGCGAAGGGCCCGGCCAGGATCCGCGAGAAGTCGAGGATCCGCAGCTCGCCCAGGGGCGGGATGTCGAGGGGGCTGTCGTCCACGCGCGCCATTCTCGACCATGTGAGGCGATGAGCACCTCCTTGGCCACCGTGTTCGCCGCCCCCGGAGCGGTCACGGCCTATGCGGCCATCGCGGTCACCTCGCTGATGCTCGCCATGTGGCTGGCCAGCATCGCCCTGCATGACGTCTCCATCGTGGATCCGGCCTGGGGCCCCGCCTTCGTCGTCGTGGCCCTGGTGGCGGCCCTGGCCGGGGACGGCTGCCTGGGCCGCCGCTGGCTCCTGCTGGCGCTGACCAACGCTGAGCGCCGCGATCATCCCCGGCGTCCTGCTCTTCTGCGTTGGCCTGGCCTGTGAGGCCATCGGCGACGAGCAGCTGCGCCGCTTCAAGGCCCGTCCGCAGAGCACCGGCCAGGTCATTGGATCGGGGGCTCTGGCGCTACACCCGCCATCCGAACTACTTCGGGGACTTCTGCGTCTGGTGGGGCCTGTGGCTCGTCGCCCTGACGGCGGGCGGCACCTGGTGGACCTTCGTCGGCCCTGTGGTCATGAGCGTCCTGCTCATCCGGGTCAGCGGCGCCGGTCTTCTCGAGAAGGACATCGGCACGCGGCGCCCCGCTTACGCCGACGACGTCAAGCGCACCTCCGGGTTCTTCCCGCTGCCGCCACGCAGGGGGGCCGGCGACGACGGCGAGGACTGAGCATCCGGGCACGACGCGGGCGGACGTCAGCAGGGGGGTTATGCTGCGCGCATGACCGCGCGATACGTTCACACCTGCATACGCGTTCTCGAGATCGAGAGATCTCTGAGGTTCTATTCGCACCTCGGCTTCGAGCACCGCGGCCGCCTCAACTTCGGGTCGGCCTACAACGTCTACCTGGGTCTGCCCGGCGGCGGCGACACCCTCGAGCTCACCGTCAACGTCGGCCGCGAGGAGCCCTATGACCTCGGCGACGGCTACAACCACATGGCGCTCGTCGTCGACGATCTCGACGCGCTCCTGAACCGGCTCTACGACAACGGCATCGAGCCCGAGAAGCCGCCCTACTCGCCCGGCGGCCGCGAGGACGTGGGGCGCATCTGCTTTATCCAGGACCCTGACGGCTACCGCATCGAGCTGATCGACAAGGACTTCCCGACGCCCCAGGACCCGCCCAAGGCGGAGTGGGACTGACCGCCCGGTCCACCGCGCAGTGGCGCCCGCGCAGCCACCCGTCCGGAGGCTTTAGGTACGTGCCCTAGACTCAGGTCAAATGTCGAATCCGTGGTTGGCCATCGACGTGGCCACCGCTCCGGCGCAGCGCGCGCGGGAGGTCAGGCGAGCCTGGGAACGATTCGTCGGCGGAGGCTGGGACCGGTCGGCCAAGCGCGGCGGGGGGCCGACGCTGCGCGGGCCCATCGAGGACTCGTGGCGCCGTTCGGCGGCGGCGGGCGTCGACCCTTCGGGCGTGCGCATCGCCCCCGTGGTCGCCGACGCCGACGAGACATCGGCGCGGTGGGAGATCCATCCGCTGGCCGAGACCGCGCCGCTCATCCGCGCCTGCCTCGCCGCCTCAGCCGACGAGTCGCGCCACCTGATCGTCGTCTCGGACGCCAACGGGATCCTGCTGTGGATGGAGGGCAATCCCACCGTCCGGCTGCGCGCCGCGGACTCGATGAACTTCACCGAGGGGACGCTGTGGAGCGAAGGGGGCGCGGGCACCAACGCCATCGGGACCGCCCTCGCGGCCGAGCACGCCGTGCAGGTCTTCGCGTCCGAGCACTTCAACGAGATCGTCCAGGCCTGGACCTGCGCCGCCGCGCCCGTCCATGACCCCGACACTGGGCAGATCATCGGCGTCATCGACCTCACCGGGGACATGGAGACCGTCCACCCGCACAGCATGGCCGTCGCCACCGCGACCGCACAGGCGGTCGAGGCGCACCTGCGCTGCGACATGCTCGACCGCGACGGCCGCCTGCTCAGCCGCTACGGCGACCAGCTCACGTCGGGCCCCGGTCCACGGGCGCTCATCGCTCCCAGCGGCCGGGTGATCGCCACGCAGCCGATGGGCTGGCTGCCCGTCGATCGCCTCAAGCTCCCCTCCGGGGGCGGCGTGCTCGAGCTGAGTCATGGCACGGCCGTCGCGGAGTCGCTCGGGCGCGCGGACGCCTTCCTGCTGCGGGCGACGTCCGCGCCGGCGCCGCGCCGCCGCGCCCCCGTGCTCAGCCTCACACTGCTGGGACGCGACGGGCAGGCCCGGCTCTCCGGCCGCCAGATCCCGCTGCGCCCCCGCCACGCCGAGATCCTCACGCTGCTGTGCGCCAATCCGGGGGGCCTGACCAGTGAAGAGCTCGCCGAGGGCGTCTATGGCGACTGCACCCGGGCCGGTGGCATCCGGGTGGAGATCAGCCGCCTGCGCAAGCTCCTCGGCGACGTCGTGGAGAACGAGCACTACCGGCTGCGCGCGGGTGTCCTCTCCGACGTGGCCCAGGTGTGCGGGCTGCTGCACCGCGGCGAGGTGCGCGAGGCGGCGGCGCGCTACCCGGGCCCGCTGCTGCCGCGCTCGCGCGCGCCGGGTGTGGTCCACGAGCGCGAGGCGCTGGAGCGCTGGGTGCGCCAGAGCGTGATGAGCGCCGGCGATCAGGAGGGGCTGTGGGCGTGGGTGCAGACGACCTCGGGCGCCCACGACCTGTCGGCGTGGCAGCGCCTGCTCGTCAACCTGCCCTTCGCCGATCCCCGGCGCAGCCTGGCCGCCGCGCGCATCGCTCAGCTGCGCGCCGATGCGGAGCTCGAGTCCCCGCCCGCGGCCGGCGTGTAACGCCCGTGTAACGCCCACTGGGCGGGCGTGGGTTACTGTCGGTCGTGCCCGCCCATGCCGCCGGAGGGCGGGGCGGCCCATCAGGAGAGAGAGGCGGCCCATCAGGAGAGAGAGGAGCCGGATCCGTGCCGGGTGATCCCGTGCGTGTCCTCACGGACGCGCCCGTCGCTGCGTCCAGCCGCAGCCTCACCACCGCGCGCTCGGTTCTGCGCGTGTTCGCGCTGCTGCTCGAGCACCCCGAGGGCGTGCGCGCCGATCAGGTCGCCAGGGTTCTGGGCAAGAGCGTCTCCACGGCCTACTACCTCCTCACCAGTCTCTGCGAGGAGGGCTTCGCGGTCCACGAGAGCAAGGGGGTCTACCGGCGGGCCCGGGGCCTGGAGGAGCTGACGGGCGCGGTGGGCGAGCACGCCCATCCCAGCCACGCCCTGCACCAGGGATTGGCGGGCGGCGTCGACGAGCTGTTCCTGCTCACGCGCAAGCGGTCCTACCTGGGCGTCGTCAAGTCCGGGCGTATCGAGATCGTCGCCTTCTGCGGCCGGCAGGGAGTGCCTCGTATGCCGGGCCTGGGCTCGGAGATCCGCGACAGCGCCCACGCGCTGGCCATGGGCAAGGTCGTTCTCTCGCTGCTGTCGGCCAACGCCGTGTCGCGCTATGTCGCGCGCGGCCTCACTGCCTTCACTCCGCACACGATCGTCTCGCCGGCGCAGCTCGCCGCCGAGCTCAAGCAGGTGCGCCGCCAGGGCTTCGCCGTCGACCGCGAGGAGTTCGACGAGAACTTCTGCTGCATCGCCGCGCCCATCTTCGACGACCAGGGACGATTCGCCGCCGCCTTGGGCCTATCGGTCACGCCGCACGTGTTCGACGCCGAGCGCCACCGACTGGCCCAGATCGTCAAGGCCGTGGCCAAGCGGACGGCTCCAGCTGGACCAAAGGACAGGCGAACGTCGGTCGAGCGGCCGGTGAACTTGCAAGCAGATGCGAAAACCCCGGGCTTCTTGTCAGGCGCAGTCGGCCGGCCGTAGCCTCGGAGAGCGGCACTGCGGCGAGCTGAAGGTGGCTGCCGTGACGAGGGAATCCATCCAAGGAGAGCAGCGTGAGTAGAGCGAGCATCACCAAGGCTCACAACAAGATTCAAGAGCTGTCCTGGGAGCCGACATACGTGTCTCCGGTGGAGAAGTACGCCACCGACTACACGTTTGAGAAGGCTCCCAAGAAGGACCCGCTCAAGCAGGTCCTGCGGTCCTACTTCCCGATGGAGGAGGAGAAGGACAACCGGGTGTTCGGGGCGATGGACGGCGCCATCCGCGGCAACATGTTCCGCCAGGTCCAGGAGCGCTGGATGGAGTGGCAGAAGCTGTTTCTCTCCATCATCCCGTTCCCGGAGATCTCGGCGGCGCGCGCGATGCCGATGGCGATCGGCGCGGTGCCCAACCCGGAACTGCACAACGGGCTGGCCATCCAGATGATCGACGAGGTGCGCCACTCGACCATCCAGATGAACCTCAAGCGGCTGTACATGAACCACTACATCGATCCCGCTGGGTTCGACATCACCGAGAAGGCCTTCCAGAATTGCTACG
>DASXJW010000105.1:0-39300 GCA_036497165.1 Solirubrobacteraceae bacterium | reverse complement strand
CTGCTGGAGAACGGGCAGCGCGACGACGGGTCGGTGCAGCTGCCGGCGGTGCTCACCGGGTTCGGGGCGCCGGCGGTGCTGCCTCCCGCTCCCGGTCTCTCCTAGCGGCGCGCACGACGCGGGCGGACGTCAACGGCGAGCATTGAGGGGGCAGCTCGCGGCGCGGTCCGCGCCTTCCGCGGCGCGGTCCGCCGACCTGGAAAACGCGACAAACCCTCGCGGCGTTCGCAGGTTTTCCGCGTTTCCCATCCCCCACCTGGAAATCGCGCCAAACCTCGTCGGCCAAGCGTGGTTTCCCACGTTTTCCAGGTCGCGGGAATGGCCGTGCTCGCCCGCCCGGGCCCCGGGCCCCCGGCCCCCCGACCCCGGGGGCACAACGCGAGAAAGCGTCGCTTCGCCCAGCCCATTCCCGCGTAATCCGCCCGGGAGGGCGTTCTGGTGGCAAACCCGCGGCGCCGATCCCGGTTTCCCGCGTTTTACCCCCTGTCCGGCCGCTCGGAGGCCACCTTGCCCACCCCAACCCACAAAAAAGCGCCGCAACCGCGACGCGCAGAACCTCAGCGCGGGCTGGTGACGGCGCGCAGCGCCGGCGGCCGGCCGTTCTCGAGCACGACGAGGGCGGCCCGCGGCGGCCCGCAGGTGGCGATCCGGGCCCGGAGGCGGACGCCGAAGGTGTTCCAGGGCCGGACGAAGTTGCGCGAGGTGTCCACGTCGCCCTCGGCGGCGATGGCGATCGCCGCGGCGAAGCCGGTGCGACCCTGGGCCTCGGTGTCGGCGGGGACGAGCAGCTCGGCCACGGGCTTGTCGATCGCGGCCTCCTCGGTGACGCCGAGCAGCGACTGGGCCTCCCGGGACATCGCCTGGACGAGCAGTGAATGGTCGACGACCAGGAACGCGTCCCTGCTGGACGGGACCACGTCCTCGCGGGCCTCCAGGAGCAGGCCGAGGCCGCAAGAGGTGCAGACGCGAGCGGTCGGGGGCGGCGCGGCCCCGTTAGGTGAGGGCGCGGCGCAATGACCGCAGAACCAAAGCCAGCTGGCGGGGTTTTCAAGCCCGCCTTCTACGAGTTTCAGTGCCGGTCTTTGGATCATGGACGTGAAAGGGAGAAGACGGACTTTGCCGTTCCCCTGCAACCTCCCTCCCTTAGGAAGGAAGTCTACGAGAGGGATCGGATGAGCGCAAGGAACCTAAATCGGTTCTTCGCTTTCTGGACCATCGTCCGACGAAACGGAGAGGGGGGGATTCGAACCCCCGAACGAGGTTGACCCCCGTTACGCGATTTCCAGTCGCGCCCGTTCAGCCGCTCCGGCACCTCTCCTGGAAGTGGAGTTAGGGTAGCGTGGCGCCCCGTCTGGCTAGATCTGCCACCTGCCGTCACGCAGCAGGGGCACGGAGTCTCCGTTGGCCAGAAATCCGGTGACGGCCACGTCGTTACTCCCGATCATGAAGTCGGTGTGGATCACGCTGGTGTTCGTCCGCTCGACGTCGGCCTCCTCGGCGACGCCGGCCACGTACCCGTGCCCGAGCGCGATGTGGCTGGCGGCGTTCTCGTCGAGCAGGGTGTCGAAGAACACGGTGCCCAGGGGACCGATCCGGCCTTCGCGGTCCACCAGCGCCATCTCGCCGAGGCGAGCCGCGCCCTCGTCGGCGGCGATCATGCCGCGGATCACCTCGGCCCCCTGCTCGGCGTCGATCTGCACCGCGCGGCCGGCCGCGAAGCGGACCTTCAGACCGGTGACCGTGGTCCCCGAGGTGAAGAGGGGCTTGGTCGAGGTCACCACTCCCTCCACGCGCTCCGGATCGGGCGTGGTGAACACCTCCTCGGTGGGGAGGTTGGGCCGGTGCACGATCCCGTCGGCGGTCTCGAACTTGGCGGCGAGCCAGCGGCTTGACGGCAGCAGCCCGACGCTGAGATCGGTGCCGGGCCCCTCGAAGTGCACGCGGTCGAGCGCCAGCTCGTCCAGCGCGCGGCTCACGCGCAGCAGCTCCTCGAGTCGGACCTCCCAGGCGGCCACCGGATCGGGCTCGTCGAGGCGGGTGACGTGAGCGATCTCGCTCCACAGACGCTCGAGCGCCGCGGCCGGCTCGAGCCGTGGATACACGAGGGTGGCCCACGCCGGGGTCGGGCACGGCACGATCGTCCAGTTGGTGGTGGCGTCGTTGAGGACCTTCATCGCCTCGGGGACCCGCGGGAGCCGGTCGAGGCTGATCAGCTCGGGGTCGACGTCGTCGAGCGCGTGGGGCGCGACGGGCCCGGACATCGAGATCCGTGCGGCGCGCACCTCCCCCAGCGCCAGCACGCGCTCCCCCAGCCACGGCGGCACGTAGCTCAGGCTGTCGCGGTCGGCGTGCAGCGCCCGGGCGCGCTTGAAGTAGACGTCGAACACGGTAAGGTCGACGAACTTCGCCCCGGCGCCGTAGGCCTCCTCGGCAATGGCCCGCGCCATCTGCTCCTTGCCCGGCTCCGAGGAGACGGCGACGACCTGGCCGGGCTGGACGTTCGCGCCCAGCCTCACCGCCAGCCTCGCCATCTCTGAGGTGTAGTGCTCCGCCTCGGTCATCGCCACATCATTCCTGATCGGCGCGCCGCCCTGCTTTGCCACCGTCATCGGGCCAGCAGGACGCCCGGGTTGAGGATCCCGGCGGGGTCAAGCGCGGCCTTGACCGCGCGCAGCACCTCGATGCCCAGCGGGCCGACCTCGCGCGGGTAGAGCGCGCTGTGGTCGGCCCCGATCCCGTGGTGGTGGGTGATGGAGCCGCCTGCGGACAGGATCGCCTCGCCCGCGGCGGCCTTGGCCGCCTGCCACTGGACGACCGGATCGGCCAGCTGCGCGCAGGCGACGGTGAAGTACAGCGAGGCGCCCGTGGGATAGACGTGCGAGATGTGACACAGCACCGCAGGTGGAGTTCCGGCGGCGGTCAGCGACTCGCGCAGCGCGCTCGCGACCGCCGCATATAACTCCGGCAGCGCGTGCCAGAAGGCGACGGTCTCCAGCGTCTCGACGAGCGCCCCCGCCTCGAGCAGGGCGTCGCGCAGATAGGGGGTGTGAAAGCGCCCGGCTGCCCATCCGTCTCCCGCGCCCGGGACCTCCTGCGCGCCGGTGCTCAGCAGCATTTCGGCGGTGGTGCGCCGGCGCCGCTCCACCTCCTCGTAGGCCCCCTCCCAGCCCACGATGGCCAGGCACCCGCTGCCCACGCCCGCCCCGCCACCGCCGCTGCTGCTGCTGCCGCCGCCGCCGGCCCCGAGGGCATCGGGGCGGCCCAGCCCCATCGCCGTCTCGGCCTCGTCGGAGAGACGCAGGACGGTCGGCCGCGGCCCCTCCTGGGCGAGCCGGCGCACGATCGCCGTGCCCTGCCCGAACGACGGCACGCTCCAGCCCTCGTAGACGCGGTGCTCGGGCACGGGGTCGATGCCCAGCGTCAGCGACGTGATCACGCCGAGCGCTCCCTCGGAGCCGAGGATGAGCTGGCGCAGGTCCGGACCGGCGGCCGACTTCGGGGCGCGGCCGAGCTCCAGCGTGCCCGCCGGCGTGGCCACGCGCAGCGCGAGCACGCGGTCATCGAAGCGGCCGTAGCCAGCCGAGCTCTGGCCGCTGGAGCGGGTCGCCGCGAAGCCGCCGAGGGTGGCGTATTCCCAGGATTGGGGGAAATGGCCGAGCGTGTAGCCGCGCGCGCCCAGCAGCGCCTCGGCCTCGGGGCCGCGCAGGCCCGGCTCGAGCACCGCCAGTCGCGACTCCTCGTCGAGCGCCGCCAGCGCCGCCATGCGCCGGACGTCGAGGGCCACCGTGCCCGCGAAGCCAGAGCCGTCCGCACGCAGGCCGCCCACCACCGAGGTCCCGCCGCCGAAGGGGATGACGGCCACGCCGCGGGCGCTGCAGCGCTCGAGCACCGCTTGGACCTCGTCGTGACGCGCGGGAGTGAGCACCAGGTCGGGGGCGTCGATCGGGCCGCCGGCGCGCAGCTCCAGCAGGTCGACGGTCGACTTGCCGCGGGCGTGGCGGGTCCGCGTCTCGTGGTCGGCCCGCGCGTGGTCGGCCCCGACGATCGCGGCCAGCTCGGCCGCGACCGGGGCAGGCAGGCGCGGCGGGGTCAGCTCCAGCTGGTCGAGCGCCGGTGCGGGCCGGCCGGGACCCTTGATGCCCAGCGCCTGGCGCAGGACCGTCGCCAGCGCCTCGGGCAGCGGCGCGGCGGCCGTCGGGTCGCCCCATCCAGACCACGAGAGCTCGGGCCGGGGCCGGTCTGATCGGGTGGCCATCGCGCTGACCGTACCTGTTGGCGCTCAGCCACGAACGGCACCGCACCATTGCCCTGGGACCTGGCGTTCGGATGACCCGCCGCGTAGGCTCATGCTCTACGCGGAAGGCCAGTCACGGGAGGGAGACATGCGCGAAGGCTTGATGATGGACGACTACCCGCTGTCACTCACGGGAGTGGTGGAGAGGGTGGAGCGGTTCAGCCCCCAGCGCAAGATCGCGTTCCGGCGCCCCGACGGGCAGGTCAAGCGCACGACGTTCGGCGACTGCGCGCGGCGCGCTCGCTGTCTGGCGGGCGCGCTCGGGCAGTTGGGCATCGGGCCCGGCGATCCGGTCGCCACGCTGATGTGGAACCAGCCCGAGCACGTCGAGGTGTACTTCGCGGTGCCCTCGATGGGCGCGGTGCTGCACACGCTCAACCCGCGTCTCCACCCCGACGAGCTGAGCTTCATCGTCAACGACGCGGAGGACCGGGCGATCGTCGTCGATGAGTCGCTGCTCGAGCAGTTCGAGGCGTTTCACGGAGCGCGGGACTTCGAGCATGTCATCGTCGTGCGGCGCGACGAGCCGTTGCCCGACGGCTATCTCGACTACGACGACCTCATCGAGGGTGGCGATGCGGTGGGGTGGCCGGAGGCGGACGAGCGCTCCGCCGCCGCCATGTGTTACACGTCGGGGACGACAGGGCGGCCCAAGGGGGTCGTGTACTCCCACCGCTCGCTGACGCTGCACTCCCTGGTGGCGGCGCTTCCTGACACCAACAGCATGTCCGGGCGTGACACCGTCCTCCCGGTGGTGCCGATGTTCCATGCCAACGCGTGGGGCCTGATCTTCACCGCGGCGTTCGTCGGCGCCGGGCTGGTGCTGCCCGGTCCGCGCCTCGACGCCGAGAGCATCCTCGACCTCCTGGAGTCAGAGGAGGTGACCGTCACGGCCGGTGTGCCGACGGTGTGGATGACGATGCTCCAGGCACTCGAGGCCGAGCCCGATCGCTGGGACCTGAGCAAGCTTCGGCTGCTGCTGGTGGGTGGCTCCGCGGTGCCCAGGAGCATGCTCGAGGGCTTTGACCGCCACGGCCTCCAGATCGTCCAGGCGTGGGGCATGACCGAGACCTCGCCGCTCGGCAGCGTCTGCCGCCTGCCACTCGAGTTCGACGACGCCTCCGACGACGAGCGCTACGAGTACCGGGCGCGCCAGGGCCGCCCGACACCCCTCATCGAGATCCGCGCCCGGGGCAACGACGGCGAGCTCATCCCCTGGGATGATCAGGCCATGGGCGAGCTGGAGGTCCGCGGACCCTGGGTGGCGCGCGCCTACCACCAGGGGCGCGGCGCCGAGAAGTTCTCCGAGGACGGCTGGTTCTCCACCGGCGACGTGGTCAAGATCGACGCCACCGGGACCCTGAAGATCTGCGACCGGTCCAAGGACCTCGTCAAGTCCGGCGGCGAGTGGATCTCGTCGGTGGACCTCGAGAACCTGTTGATGGCCCACCAGGCCGTCGCCGAGGCGGCTGTGATCGGCGTCCCCGACGACCGCTGGGGCGAGCGCCCCCTCGCAGTCGTGGTCGTGCGCGAGGACTGTCACGTGCAGCCCGACGAGCTCAAGGCCCATCTGGGCCGGCACTACGCCAAGTGGCAGATCCCCGAGCGCTTCGAGTTCATCGAGCAGATCCCGCGGACAGCCACCGGGAAGTTCAAGAAGACCGCGCTGCGCGAGATGTTCGTGGGCGCCAGCGCGTAGTGACCGGGCGAGGGCTGCGCCCGCGCGCCGCTGGCGAAGGGCACTAGCGCAGGACGGACGCGGCGAACGACCGCGCCCTGGCCGCGTGGGCCAGCGCCGTGTCGTTGAGCATGTCCTCGATGGACCGCAGCACCGAGTAGGGCGCCTAGGCGGTGGCGTTGCGCTTGTTCTGGACGTGTAGCGCGACAGCACCAGGGCGCCCGTGCGCACCGGGTGCCCCGCCGATCCGATCGCCGACAGGGCGATCACGAGCACGCCGTCGCGACGATCGTGCTGGTGGTGGGCTCATCGTCGTGGACGTCGTCGCGGTCGTGGGTTTGTGGGGTAAGGCATCGGCGGCCGCTGGAGTGCAGCCAGCGCGACCGGCCTCAGCGGCTGACGGTCAGCTCCTCGAGCATCGGCATCTGCTTGACCGTCTGCTTCTTGTCGTTGATGGTCTCCGTGAGCGCGATGCCGGTGCCCTTGGTGATCCTCACCCGCACGAAGCGGGCGCTGATCCTGGGGAAGCGCAGGATGTCGGTGGTGCGCTTGGCGTGACCGGTCACGGTCGCCACCGTCGTCCACCGCCTGCCGTTGGCCGACACCTGCAGCAGGTAGCGAGCGGGCCGCAGCGTCCGGACCGGCCGGGCCGGCGGGTGGACGTTGGGCTTGGGCTGGGCCGGCCACAGCCGGCCCCAGGTGACCACGGCGCGGTCGATCGTCCGCCGTCCGGGGCGGACCGGCGCCGCCAGCGTCGCGGGCACCGACACCGGCTGCCAGCCGGTGGCGGAGCTGCCGTCGACCGCGGCCAGGGCCGGCGCCCCGGGCTGCGCGCTCGAGCTCGTCGCCTTCTGGCAGCGGACGCCGTCGGCCGTGCGGGCCAGGTCCGGACGCGCTGTGGGGATGCTGAGGCTGTGCCCCACCGCCACGGTTCGCGCCCCCTCCGGGGTGCTGACCGGCAGCGGGGCGCCGCTCTGGAGGGTCACCGTGGTGCGCCGGGCGCCGACCGACACCTCAAAAGTGCGCCCGCGCCAGCTGAGGTTGCGCAGCACGACGCCGCTGATCTGGCGGTTCAGGCCCGGGGCGATGCGGATCCCACCCGCCTCCCAGCGCAGGCCGGAGTAGCCGTAGAGGAACTCCTGCAGGAAGCCGCCGATCCCGGTCATGAATGTGAAGGCCCCGCCGGTCTTGGTCTCCGAGAACTGATGAAAGACATCGCGGATGAAGGGCTCATAGCTGCGCTGGGTGTAGACGAAGGCCGAGCAGCCCGGCGTCCGGAGGGCGACGCTGTCGATCTCGTTGACGGCGTCGCTCATGGACGGGCCCGTCGGGTCGGTGCGCGGGACGTAGTAGTCGATGTCGTTGCGGGCCACCGACGCGGGCATCGGGAGCTGCCACGGGTACTGCAGGAGCGTCACGTCGGCCTGCTTGACCAGCTGCCCGCCGTAGCCGGCGAACTCGGGGTGGATCCGCAGCCCGCTCTTGACCGCGGTCGGGACGCTCAGGCCTGCGGCGATCTGTGACCAGGCGGGCGGCGCCTGCTGGCCGATCGCCCTGGCGGCGGCGACGGCGTCCTGGAGCGTCGTCTTGGCGCCGGCGTTGGTGAACGCGGCGTCGTTGACGTTGGGGTTCTCCTCGTCGGGGTCGGTGACCCCGTCGATGTGGTAGCTGCCGCCGGCCCCGCGCTTGGCCCGCGCGGCCCAGAATGCCGCGGCCCCGGAGATGACCGGCCAGCCCTGCGCGGCCAGCCATGTGCGGTCTCCGGTGACGAGGTAGTACTGCCACTGGGCCAGGGCGATGTCGGCGGTGATGTGCTGCTCGAACACTCCCTCGCTGTTGACCGACACCGGTGGTGGGATCTGCTCGGTGCCGTCCAGCGCGCTCTCCCAGGGGAAGCGCGCACCGGCGAAGCCGGTCGCGGCCGCATGCTGCTGGGCCGCGCTGAGCCGCTCGGAGCGGTACGCGTTCATGCCCGCGGCCAGGTCGGGATGCTGCGCCAACAGCGACGGGTACATCCACGTCTCGGCATCCCAGAAGATGTGCCCGTCGTAGCCGTTGGAAGACAGGCCGGCGGGGGAGATGCTCCAGTCCACGCCGTCACGGGTGTTTGACCACAGGTAGAACTCGCTGGCGTTGACGTCGGTGGCCACCGTGCGATTGCCCTGCACGTCGATCCGTCCGTTCCAGAGCGCCGCCCACGCGCTGTCGTTGCCCGCCACCGCCGCCCCGTATCCGGCCGTCGCGGCTTCGGCGGCCACCGCCTTGGCGCCGCTGACGGGATCGGGCGTGTCCTGCGAGTCGTCGATGCCGACGTACTTGGTGAACGTGTAGCTCTGGCCCGCGCTGACGGGGAAACTGACCTGCTGGCCGATGCTCTGAGCCTGCGCGGCGTCGACCTCGGTCGGGGTGGCCGTCACGTTGGGGCTCGTCTGAAGCTGGCTGACAATGGCGGCCAGAACCCCCAGCGTCTGGGACCTGACCTCCACGAAGGTCTGGTTGCGCGCGGCCACGTAGCCCTTGGCCGCCTCATCGCTCAGCGTCGCCGGCGCGCCATCGATCTCATCGGTCACCGAGGCCGTTCCTGACCACTGCGGCGTCAGCGTCAGCTGCACCAGGGCGAGATGGGCGTTGGCGCGGTCGGTGAGCACCTGATAGGTCAGGCGCGTGGTGTGCCCGTCGGGGGCCGTCCACGTCGCATTGGTCGAGATGATCCCGGTGTGCAGGTCGATCGACTGGCGCCAGCCGGTGGTCGTGCCCGAGGTCAGCGAGAACGGCTGGCCGCCGTCGGCGAAGGTCAGCGTCGACCATGTGGGGATGTTGGCGCGCTGCTGGACGGCGTCGCTCGCCTTCTTGGGCCTGGTGGGCTTGGCGTAGAACCCGGCCAGCTCGGACTGGGCGGGCACCGAGCCGCCCGCGTAGCCCTGGCCGGTCGCCGGCACCCGCACGCCCAGCAGTCCGTTGCCGGTGAACGTCGGCGAGTACCCCGAACCGGCCGCATGGTCAGTCGCGGTGAGCACGAAGCTCCCGCTCGCCGCCGCCGACGATGCCGCCAGCGCCATCACCGCCCCGGTGACGCAGGCCAGTCTCAACACGCGCATCCCAACCTCCTCCTCTCCGCAGACGGGGCCCTCCTACCCGCGCCGCCGCTCGTGAAACCCGCACGCGCGTGACGACTCTGTGACGAGCTGCACCGAATGTGTAGCGAAGCGCAGATGTTGGTTGGTGCGACCGGGCGGGCAGGTCAGACTCGGCCGTCCATGGCCCACGATCGCGGAGATTCCGGACACGAAGCGGGCCGCCGGGAGGATCGTGTCCGGCAGCACCCGGAAACCGAGCGCTCCAGGACGCGAACCGTACGGGTGCTTGGTTTGCGACGCCGGACTCCGGTCCACGGCTCTCGCGACGAGCGCATCGCGGCGATCGCCCGGCTTCAGCGCGGGCGCGTGGCCCGCCGGCAGCTGATCGACGCCGGCATCAGCTCGGCCGCCGTCGCGCGCGCGCTCGCGGCCGGCCGCCTGCTCCTCGAGCATCGCGCGGTCTACGTGGTTCCCGGCTCCGAGACGACGACGCTGGGGCGGGAGACGGCGGCTCTTCTGGCCATCCGGGACGGTGCGGTGCTCAGCCACCACACTGCGGCGGTCCTCTGGGGGCTCCGCCTCCCGGCGGCAGCGGACATCCATCTCCTCGTCGCAGGCGGTCCCGCCGGGGCCGTCGGCGGCGTCCACGTGCACCGCATCCGCGTTCTCGAGGCCGACGACGCGCGCATCGTCAAGGCGCTCCCGGTCACGTCGCCCGCCCGCACCCTCATCGATCTGGCGCCCCACCTCACCGACCGGCGGCTCGAGTTCATCATCGACCAGGCGATCATCGAGAGGCTGGTCCGGCCCTCGCAGCTCCGGCGAGCCCTCGAGCGCCTGACCCATGCAACAGGACGCGGTCGGATGCTCGAGCTCCTCGATGACGGCAGCCGGACGACGGTCACTCGCTCCCACGCCGAGGAGCGGCTGCTCGCTCTCGTCCGCGCCGGGGGGTTGCCGCAGCCGCTGGTCAACACGCGGGTGCTCGGCTATGAGGTCGACTTCTATTGGCCGCAGGCCCGCCTGGTCGTCGAGGTCGACGGCTTTCGCTTTCACGCGACCCATCAGCGCTTTGAGCGCGACCGGGCGAAGGATGCGGTGCTGCAGGCCGGTGGTATCGGCACGATGCGCGTCACCTGGCGCGGGCTCGAACGCGAGGGCACCGCGACGATCGTCCGGATCGGGCAGGCGATCGCCCTCCGGGGTGGGCTCGAGGGGTGAGCGCCGCGCGGCCCAGGGCGAGGACTGCGGGGCTACGGCCAGGACAGACCGGCCTACGGCCAGGACAGCCCGGCCTACGGCCAGGACAGCCCGGCCTACGGCCCGGACAGACCGGCCTACGGCGAGGACAACTGGGCCTTCTCCGAGGACAACCGGGCCTTCTGCAGCTTGCCCATGTCGTTGCGCGGCAACTCGGCGACGAAGCGCACGTCGCGCGGGCGCTTGTGGGGCGCCAGCTGACCGGTCACATGATCGACGAGCTCTGACTCGGGCACGGAGGCGCCGTCGCGGAGCACCACCCAGGCCACCACGCGCTCACCCAGGTCATCGTCGGGCTCGCCGGTGACGGCGGCGTCCTCGACGGCGGGATGCTCGCGCAGGCAACCCTCGATCTCGCCGGCGCCGATCTTGTAGCCCCCGCTCTTGATGAGGTCGGTGGCGCGGCGGCCCACGATCCGGATGTACCCGTCCGCGGTGCGGGTGGCCATGTCGCCGGTGGCGAACCACCCGTCGCGCATCGCGTCGGCGGTGGCGTCGGGCCGGTTGAGGTATTCGAGGAACAAATTGGGGCCGCGCACCTGGATCTCGCCGATCGTCTCATCGTCAGCGACGTCCAGGAGCTCTCCCTCGTCGTCGACCAGCCGGACGTCGACCCCCGGCAGCGGCGGGCCGACGGTCCCGGGAGCGGGCTCCGCATCGGCGTGGATCGCCGTGTTCATCAGCGTCTCGGTCATTCCGTAGCGCTCCACCACGCCGCGTCCGGTGAGCTCCCGCAACCGCGCGTGCTCGAAGGACGGCAGCGCCGCGGAGCCGGACACCAGCAGACGGGCGCCTCCCAGCGCGCGCGCCAGCTCGGGTGAGTCCGCGGCGGCCTCGGCCAGACGGCGGTACATCGTCGGCACCCCGAACAGCATCGTGGCCGGGCCCGCCAGCGCCTGCCCCACCCGCTCGGCCGAGAACCGCCCGATGTGCAGCGCCGTGCCGCCGCGGCGGACCGGGCCGAGGATGCCGATGACCAGCCCGTGGACGTGGAAGAGGGGCAGCCCGTGGGCCACCACGTCGGCCTCGGTCCAGCCCCACACCTCGGCCAGCGCGTCCAGGTTGGAGGAGATGGCGCGGCGGGGCAGGACGGCACCCTTGGGCCGCCCCGTGGTGCCCGAGGTGTAGACGATGAGGGCAGGGTCCTCGGCGGACAGGTCACCCGGCGCGCCGCTCGGATCTCCGCCCTCAGCGTCGAGGGCGACCTCGACGCGTCGGCAATCCGCGAACGCGTCGGGCGCCCGCGCGCCGGGCACCACGGCAACGGCCGCCGGGTCGGCGTCGGCCACGATGTGGTCAAGCTCGCTGGACCCCGACTTCGGGTTGATCGGGATCACCGGGACGCCGGCCAACAGCGCCCCGATGACCGCCACGCACGTCTCGAGGCGCGACTCGGCCAGCACGGCCAGCCGCTGCACGCCATCCAGTTGCGTCGCAACGGCGCCGGCGGCCCGCCCCAGCTCCGCATAGGTCAGCGACCGGTCGGGGAACGCCAGCGCCGTGCGCTCAGGGACGGGCTCGTGCAGCGCGGGGAAGAGCATCGCCCTAAGTGTGCCCCAGCCCGCTCAGATGACGAACCGCCGTCGGTAGGAGGGGATACCGGCGGCAATCGTTGGCCTGGCGCTGCGTCAGCGGGTCTCGCGCTCGAGGTCGGCGGCCTCCTGGGCCTTGGCGTCGGCCTTGTCCTGAGCGCGAGCGGCCTCCTCCTTGACGTCACCCTTGCGCTCCTCCTTGCGCCCCTCGCGATGCAGCGAACGGTCACCCGTGATGTCACCCGCCGCCTGCTTTGCCTTGCCGCTGATCTTGTCGGCGATGTCGCTCATGAAGCCTCCAGCTGTCAGGGAGTTGCCACAGTGTTGCCTTCCCGATGCGGCGCGAGCCAAACCACAGCGGGAGCAGAGCGAGCGTCGCGGGGGGTGGTGACGGCCGACAGCGGCTGGGCCGGGCGCACCGACCCAACCGGCTGTCGAGGAGAGGAGAGATCTGCGTAGACGGCCGCCGCGTCCGGACCGCCCGGATCGTCCTCACTGCCCTGAGGACGTGGCGGGACGGAGCGCGGCGCGGCGACCTATCTACACAAACTCAGTTGACTTTATCAGGTCAAGCGGCCACCGCCACCGTCGCGCCGAGCAGCCCCCGCCGGCGCAGGACGGGCACCACGCCCTCGCCGAAGGCGTAGGCCTCCTCCACGTGCGGATAGCCGGAGAGGATGAACTCGCTGATACCGAGCTCGTGGTACTCGCCGATGAGGTCGGCCACCTCCTCGTGGGAGCCCACCAGGGCGGTCCCGGCGCCGGTCCGCAGCAATCCGATCCCGGCCCACAACCCCGGATACACCTCGAGGCGGTCGCGCCGGCCGTCGTGCAGCGCTCGCATCCGCCGCTGCCCCTCCGAGCTCATCCGCGCCAGCCGCTCCTGGGCGGCGGCCACGGTCGCATCGTCGGCGTCGGCGATGAGCGCATCGGCGGCGGCCCACGCCTCCTCGGAGCTGTCGCGGGCGATCACGTGCAGGCGGATGCCGAAGCGCAGCTCTCGGCCGGCCGCCTCGGCGAGCTCGCGCACCCGGGTCAGGTGGGCGGCGAGGCGGGGCGGCGGATCGCCCCAGGTCAGCGCCACATCGGCGTGGCGCGCGGCGACGCGCAGCGCCGCGTCGGAGGCGCCCCCGAAGTAGATCTCGGGCCGCTGCTTCATGCCCAGGGCCACGGCGCCCTCCGCCCACAGGTGCGTGCCGCGATAACTGAAGGGCTCTCCGCTCCAGGCTCCTCGCAGGATCGTCAGGAACTCGTCCGTGCGCGCGTAGCGCTCCTCCTTGCCGAGGGCGTCGCCGAAGCGCCGCTGCTCCTCGTCATCGCCGCCGGTGACGATGTTGAGGGCAAGCCGGCCGCCGCTGTGGCGCTGGAACGTCGCCGCCTGTTGGGCGGCCAGCGTCGGGGAGATCGAGCCCGGCCGGAACGCCACCAGGAACCGCAGGCGGTCCACCATCTGGCTGAGGGCGGCGCACGTGATCCAGGCGTCGTGGCAGGTGGTCCCCGTCGGGGTCAGCGCCGCATCGAAGCCGGATGCCTCAGCGGCGCGCGCCACCTGCGCCAGGTAGGGCAGGGTCGCCTCGCGCCCGGCGCCGCCGCTGTCGGGGCGGCGCGTCTCCTGCAGGAGCTGGGCGGCAGCGCCCGCCTGAACCAGGGTGCGTCCGTCGCCGTGGGTGGGCAGGTACCAGTGAAGTGCGATGCTCATCGAGATCTCCCGAGTCGAAGCGGCGGCTGCGCGGCAGTCGCTCCCCGGCCCGGGTGACGGCGGCGCGCCCTAATAAAACTAAGTCAATCGAGTTTATCTGGAATGGGGTCGGCGGCCATCCCCCGGGCGCGAGGCATCAGAATCAGTCCATGATCGTTCACCCAGCACCAGCCGGGATCGGAGATTCGATCCTGGACACCATCGGCGGGACCCCGCTGGTCAGGCTGTCGCGCATCGGCGCAGGCCTGCGCCCGCAGCTCGTCGCCAAACTCGAGGTCTTCAACCCAGGCGGGTCGATCAAGGACCGGGTCGCGGTCGCCCTGATCGAGGCGGCCGAACGCGACGGCCGCCTGCGCCCGGGCGGGACCATCGTCGAGCCGACCTCGGGGAACACCGGTACGGGCCTGGCCATCGCCGCGCGCCTGAAGGGCTACCGCGTGATGGCGGTGATGCCCGACAAGATGTCGCGGGAGAAGATCGACCTGCTGCGCGCCTACGGCGCCGAGGTGGTGCTCGCCCCCACCGATGTCCCGCCGGATTCGCCCCGCTCCTACTACCGCGTCGCCGACCGCTTGACCGAGGAGATCCCCGGCGCCTTCCAGCCCAACCAGTACGCCAACGAGGCCAACCCCCGGACGCACTATGAGTCCACGGGTCCTGAGATCTGGGAGCAGACCGAGGGCCGGATCACGCATCTGGTGGTGGGCGTCGGCACCGGCGGCACCGTCAGCGGAGCCGCGCGCTACCTGCGTGAGCGTCGCCCCGATCTCGTCGTCGTCGGCGCCGACCCGGAGGGTTCGATCTACTCCGGCGGCGAGGAGAATGTGCGCCCTTACCTCGTGGAGGGCGTCGGCGAGGACTTCTGGCCCCAGACGTTTGACCCCGCGTCCGTCGACCGGTGGGTCACCGTGTCAGACCGCGACGCCTTCCTGACCACGCGCCGGCTCGCCCAAGCCGAGGGCATCCTGGCCGGTGGGTCCGGTGGGCTGGCCCTGCACGCCGCGCTGCAGGTCGCGGCGGAGATCGACGACGCGGCGGCGATGGTCGTGGTGATCCTGCCCGACGGTGGCCGCTCCTATCTGTCCAAGATCTTCTCTGACGCCTGGATGCGCCAGTACGGGTTCCTCGAGCGCGACGCCAACCTGACCGTGGGCGATGTCCTGCGGCGCAAGAGCGACGCCGGCGAGTTCCCCACGCTTGTCACCGTCCAGCCGCACTACAAGGTCCGCGAGGCCGTCTCGCTGCTGCACGAGCATCGCGTCTCCCAGCTCCCGGTCGTCTCCGAGCACGATCCAGGTGCGGTCGTCGGCGCGATCGGCGAGCGGGGCCTGCTGCGCCACGCTGCCCAGGACCCGGCCCTGCTCGACGCCGAGATCGCCGAGGTCATGGAGGCGCCGTTCCCGGCGGTGTCCAGCGAGGATCCGGTGCGCGAGGCGGTGGAGCTGCTGGCGGGCGACACCCAGGCGCTGGTCGTCACCCGCGAGGGGCACGCCGAGGGACTGGTCACCCGGACCGATCTGCTCGAGGCGCTGGCGATATGAGCGAAGCTCACTCCCAGGATGGCTTCGGGACCCGCGCGGTCCACGCCGGATTGACGCCCGACCCGTCGTTTCGCTCGGTCATCCCGGCCATCCACCAGACCTCGACCTATGCGCAGGCCCGCCCCGGTGAGTTCGTCGGCGAATATGACTACTCGCGCTCGGCCAACCCCACGCGCGCCGCGCTCGAGCAGGCCCTGGGGGAGCTGGAGGGCGGGCAGGCGGTGGCCTTCTCCTCGGGGATGGCCGCCGAGCACGCGCTCATCACCGTGACCTGTGAGGCGGGGGCGCACATGGTCCTGCCCGACGACCTCTACGGCGGCACCTACCGGCTGGTCGACAAGGTGCTGCGCCGGTGGGGTCTGGCATACGATCTCGCCGGCCAGACCGACCTCGATGCCCTGCAGGCGGTCCTGCGCGAGGACACGCGCCTCATCTGGGTGGAGAGCCCCACCAACCCGCTGCTCAACGTCGTCGATATCGCGGAGGTGGTGGCGCGGCGGCGCCACGCGCTCGTCGCAGTCGACAACACATTCGCCACCCCGGCCAATCAGCGCCCGCTCGAGCTCGGCGCCGACTTCGTCGTGCACTCCACCACCAAGTACCTGGGCGGCCACTCCGACGTCGTCGGCGGCGTGGTCGTCACGCGCGACCCGGAGTGGTATGAGCGCCTGCGCTTCGTCCAGAACGCGGTGGGGGCCGTTCCCGGCCCCTTTGACTGCTTCCTCGTGCATCGTGGGCTGCGCACGCTGCACCTCCGCATGCAGGCCCATGCCCGCAGCGCCGCGGCGGTCGTGGAGATGCTGCGCGCCGCACCGGGCGTGGAGGACGCCCGCTGGCCCGGCTTCAGCGGCATGGTGAGCTTCCGCCACGCCGACGCGACCGCGATCGCCGCACGCACACGGCTGTTCACGCTCGCCGAGTCGCTGGGGGGCGTGGAGTCGCTCATCGAGGTCCCCCAGGCGATGACCCATCAATCCGTGGAGGGCTCGGCGGCGGCCGTGCCGCCTGACCTCGTGCGCTTGAGCTGCGGGATCGAGGAGCCGCGAGACCTCGTCGCCGACCTGCGCCAGGCGTTGGCCGGGTAGGGCGCGTTCAAGCTCAGCTCAATGTGGCCAGACGGCGCGCCGCTTCGGCGATCACCTCGGGCCGCTTGCAGAAGGCGAAGCGCACCAGCGTCGGGGCGGCCTGCTTGTCGTCGTAGAACACGCTGGTGGGGATGGCGACGATGCCGCAGCGCTCGGGCAGGCGCGCGCACCACTGCGTCGAGTCGGTGCCCACGTCGGCGTTGATGAAGTACGTGCCCGCCGGGACCAGAGGCTCCAGGCCGGCGGCCGCCAGGCCCTCGCAGAGCTGGTCGCGCTTGGCGCGCAGGTCATCGCGCAGCGAGCCCAGCTCGGCGCGGGGGAGGCGCAGCGCCGCCGCGGCCGCGTGCTGAAGCGGCGTTCCCCCGGCGAAGGTGAGGAACTGCTTGACCGTGCGCGTCGCCGCCACCAGCGGCTCGGGTCCGCTGCACCACCCGATCTTCCAGCCGGTGACCGAGAATGACTTGCCGACGCTCGAGATGGTCAGCGTCCGCTCGGCCATCCCAGGCAGGGTGGCCGGCGGGATGTGCTCGCCCTCGAACACGAGATGCTCGTAGACCTCGTCGGTGATGCAGATGAGGTCGTGCTCGATGCAGGCGCCGGCGATCGCCTGAAGCTCGGCGCGGCTCAGCACGCGGCCGGTCGGGTTGTGGGGGGTGTTGACCAGCACCGCGCGTACGCGCCCGCGGCCGGCCTCGATCGCGTCGCGCAGAGCATCGGGGTCCAGCGTGAAGTCCGGCGGGCGCAGCGTCACGAACCGCGGCGTGGCCCCGGCGAAGGCCACGCACGCGGTGTAGGAGTCATACGACGGCTCGAAGACGATGACCTCGTCGCCGGGATCGCACAGGCCCATGACCGCGGAGGCGATCGCCTCGGTGGCGCCGAAGGTCACCAGGACCTCCTCGGGCTCCAGCCCATACCACCGGCGCTGGTGCTCGAGGATCGCCTCTCGCAGGGCGGGCACGCCCGGCAGCGGCGCGTACTGGTTCTCGCCGGCGCGCAGCGCGGCCACGGCGGCGTCGATGACCGCAGAGGGGCCGTCGGTGTCGGGGAAGCCCTGGCCGAGGTTGATGGCGCCGGTGCGCTCGGCCAGGGCCGACATCTCCGTGAAGATGGTCGTTCCCAGACCGTCGAGGCGGGCCGCGGCGCGAGACATGGCGCCGGTCAGGCTACCGGCGCGCACCCCGCCGGCGGCGTCAGCGCTGCTCGGCGGCGACGCGCAGCCGCGGACGGATGTCCGCGCACTCGGCACAGACGGTCTCGGGGACCACGCCGGCCCGCATGAGCAGGCCGAAGACCCGGCACCCGACGCAGTAGCCGGCGATCGACTCGAGGCCGGCGGCGGGGAGGAAGAGGATGAGCACGACGTCGGCGGCGGTGTGGTCGCCGGCGATCAGGGCCAGCACCAGCGCTGCCGTGGACATGACTGCGCCCATGAACTGGGCAAAGCGCTTGGGCGGCCCCGGCACCGGACGCTTCTCGCCCAGGCGCGGCGCGATCACGTTCTGCGCCATCCAGCCCAGGGGGCTCAGGCTCGGCCCGGTGAGCACTCGTGCCCAGAAGCCGTAGGCCAGCGGCACCAGCAGCCAGTAGGAGCCGGTGGCCAGGATGACGACCACGGTGACGAGCACCACGCCGGCCACGGTCCGGGCGGCCTTTTCGTTGACCGGGTTGGGGAAGGAGAGGAGCTCCCGCATCAGATCCAGTGTATCTCCCACTGAATCAGTGGTAATTGGAGGCCGGCTTCATGAGGATCTCCTCATTAAGCCCGCCGTCGGGATCCGGCGGGCGCGAGACCTATCATCGGACGCGTGAGCGCGAGCACCGGCAGTCCACTCGGCGCCCGCGTCTCCCGCGCCGAGCTCGTCGCCCGCGAGCTCGAACGTGAGATCGTGGATGAGCTCAAGGCCGGAGAGCGCCTCGGGACCAAGGAGGATCTGCGCCGTCGCTTCCGCGTCGCCGTGGCCACCATCAACGAGGCCGTCCGCCTCCTCGAGACGCGGGGCTTCATCGAGGCCCGCCCGGGGCCGGGCGGAGGCGTGTTCGTGTCCCCGCCGCAGACCAGGTTGGCCATGAGCCACGCGGTCCTGGGCTTCACCTCCGACAGCACCACCTACGAACAGTGCCTGGAGCTGCGCGACGCGCTCGAGCCGGTGGTGGATGGCTACGCCGCGCGGTACCACAAGGCCGCTGACATCCGTGCGCTGAACAAGATCCTGGCCCAGATGGAGCGCGCCAGCGGCGACCCGGCGGAGTTCTTCGAGGCCAACTGGGCGCTGCACCGGAGGATCGCCCAGCTCTGCCGCAATGCGCCCGTGCGCACCGTATACCTCTCCATGATCTCCTTTCTCAAGGAGAGCCTGGATCACGCACAGTTTGCCGGTTTTGACGGGGATGCGCTCGTCGCCGTGCATCGCGATCTCGTGGAGGCGATCGATGCCGGGGAGGGGCCGCACCTCGACGCCGCGGTCGCGGCGCACGAGCCGACGGGACGCGGCGCCAACGTGCGCCTCCGCCGCTGACAGCTGGCATCGTTAGGGCATGGTCTTCGGGTCCTGCCAGCGGATCGGCCACGGCGGCGCCAGCGCGCTGGCGCCGGCCAATACCCTGGCATCGTTCGACGCCGCGCTCGAGGTGGGGGTCGACATGGTGGAGTTCGACGTGCGCCAGTTCCGTGGGGAGCTCGTCCTCGCTCACACGGTGCTGCACGCTCGCCGGGGAGGCGTCGTCCGTCTCCAGGACGCGCTGGCGCACCTCGCGGGCCGCCGCTTCGCCGAGGTCGGCCTCAACCTCGATGTCAAGCACGTGGGCTGCGAGGCTGCGGTGCTCGATGGGCTGCGCCGGACGCGCCTGCTGGAGCGATCGCTGCTCTCCTCCCAGGTGCCGGCGGTGCTCGATCGTCTGCGCGCTCGCGAGCCCCGGGCGCGCCTGGGCATCTCGGTGGGCGGGCGCGTCGCCCGCGTCAGCCGCCGCTGGGGCGATTGGCGCATCCAGGTGCTCGACGGTCTGGCCTCGCGCCGCTGGGACGCGCTCATGGCCCAGCACCGGCTCATCGACGGCGATCTGCTCGAGCGCGTGGTCTCGCGCGACGGCCACCTCTACGCGTGGACCGTCAACGAGCGCGCCGCGATCCAGTCCCTGCGGGGGCTGGGGGTCCATGGCATCACCACCGCTGACCCCAGGCTGTTCGCGCCGGCCGGGATCTGACCGACCGCCACGAGCGGCGGCGCAGCGGTCCTCGGCGCTCGCACCGTCTGGGAGACTTCGCCCGTGCCAGCGAAGCCCGGGTCCGGCGACGATCCCGACGCTGGCGTCCGCTCGCGCGGCGCCGGTCGTCCGCTCGACGAGGGGGTGGACGCCGCCATCCTGGGCGCCGCGTGGCGGCTGTTGCTCAAGGAGGGCTACAGCCGCCTCTCGATCGCCGGCGTGGCCCACGAGGCGCGTGTCGGCCGGCCGGCCATCTACCGCCGCTACAGGGACAAGTCAGAGCTCGTCGCCGCCGTCATCGCGGACAAGGTCGCAAACGTGCCCGCCATCGACACCGGCCGCGCGCGAGACGATCTGATCGCCCACCTCGAGCTGGCTCGTCGGCGCTTCACCGTGAACCTGGCGGGGACCCTCATCGTCGAGGAGCGCAACCATCCCGAGCTCTTGCAGCAGTTCCGCGAGGGGATGATCGTGCCGCTGCGGGACTCCATCGCCGAGGCGCTCGAGCGCGGCAAGCAGCGCGGCGAGGTTCGCGCCGGTCTCGACAGCACGATCGCCTCCCACGCCCTCATGGGCAGCTTCATCTTCTCCTACCTCGCCGGCGGGAGGCCGCCCAAGGGGTGGAGCGAGCGGGTGGTGGACGCGCTCTGGCCGGCCTTCGCCGCCTGAGCCGGGCCGGCACTCGCCGCTAAGGTGGCCGTCAGGCGACCAAGGAGGCAACGTGGCAGAGGAGAAGGTGACCACAGACGAGCGGCGTCGGGCCCTGGCCGACGGCAACAGCATCCCCACCATCGGGCTGGGGGTGTGGCAGGTCCCCGACGGCCCCGAGTGCGAGAACGCCGTCCGCTGGGCGCTCGAGGCGGGCTACCGCCACATCGACACGGCGCAGGCCTACGGCAACGAGGAGAGCGTCGGCCGCGCCGTGCGCGACAGCGGGGTCCCGCGCGAGGACATCTTCATCACCACCAAGTTCTACCCCGCGCGCAGCGACCCGGCCGCCGAGGCCGAGAAGAGTCTGCGGCGGCTGGGGGTGGACTACGTCGACCTCTACATCGTCCACTGGCCGCAGAAGGGCGCGACCTGGGCGTGGCCCGGCATGGAGCAGGCGCGCGAGCGAGGGCACGCCCGGTCGATCGGCGTCTCGAACTTCAGCGTGGCCGAGCTGGAGCAGGTCATCGGCGTCGCCGATGACCCGCCGGTCGTCAACCAGATCCAGTTCAGCCCCTTCGAGTACCGGCGCGCGCTCGCCGAGGCCTGCGCGAGCCACGACGTTGCGGTCGAGGCCTACAGTCCCCTGGGCACCGGGCAGCATCTCGGCCACCCCACCGTCGCCAGGGTGGCCCAGCGCGTCGGTCGGACGCCGGCCCAGGTCCTCATCCGCTGGTGCCTCCAGCACGACACCATCGTGCTTCCCAAGTCGACGCACCAGGAGCGGATCGCGGCCAATATCCAGGTCTTCGACTTCGCCCTCTCCGACCAGGACATGGCCGCGCTGGACGAGCTGGACCAGAGCCACGGCACGGAGGTGGCGCGCGAGCGCAAGTGGTGGTGAGCGGCGCCGGGCGGCGTCAGGCGTCGCGGATGACGCGCAGGATCACCGGGCGCGGAGCGCGGTCGGCGGCGGCGCGGATCACGGCCAGCTCGTCCTCGCGCAGAGCCTCGGCCGCCTCGATGACCACGACGATCGGCTCGGTGCTGGTGCCCGCCGTGTCGATCACCTCACGTACGGTGCCGGGGTCGCGCCGCAGCGCCTCGGGAGAGGGCAGCGACAGGACGACCTGACCGGCCACGGGCGGCTCCAGGACACCTTCCTGGTCTGTCGGTCCGCGTTCCACCACCACATCGGGGCCGGCGAGGCTCGCGGGCGGATCGTCATGGAACTGCCGGTCGACGGCGCCGTCGGCGGGGATCTGGATGATCAGCCTCGGGTTCTCGGCCACGGCACGACACGGTACCGACCTCACTCCGCCGGCGAGCGCTCCTCACCGGTCCAGGAAGGTCAGGTCGAGGCGGCGCAGGCGCTCGGGGTCGGCCAGGAAGTTCAGCTCCACGATCTGCCCGCCGCGGATCGTGACCGCGCCCACCGAGAAGACCTCTCCGTCTCGGAAGGCCACCATGCCCAGCGCGCCGTTGATGAGGACCGGGCGGCTGAGCAGCTGCAGGCGCGCGTAGATGAGCGCCCGCCCAGCCACCTCGGCCGCGCCCCGGATCTCGAGCGTCGCCTCGGGGAGCCCCGGGCCGGAGTCGGCGCGGAGCACGATGTCAGGGTCAAGGACCGCCATGAGCGCGTCGAAGTTCCCGTCGCGCGAGGCCGCGAGGAACGCGTCGACGACGGTGCGCTGCTCGTCCAGATCGGCATCGCTCACCGGCGCGCTGCCGCGGACGCGCCGGCGGGCCCGGCTGGCGAGCTGCCGCGCCGCCTCGGGAGATCGATCCAGGATGCGGGCGATCTCGTCGAAGGGAACCGCGAACATGTCATGCAGGACGAAGGCCAGTCGCTCCGGGGGCGCCAGCATCTCCAGCACGATGAGGAGGGCCAGGCCCACGGAGTCGGCCAGCAGCGCCTCGTGCTCGGGATCGACGCCGGTCACCGGATCGACGATGGGCTCGGGCAGGTGGGGACCGAACGGCTCCTCCCGGCGCGACCGGCGCGAGCGCAGCATGTTCAAGCTGACGCGCGCCACCACCGTGGTCAGCCAGCCTCCGAGGTTCTCCACCTCGCCGGCGTCGACGCGGCTGAGGCGGAGCCATGTGTCCTGGACGGCGTCATCGGCCTCGCTGAGCGAGCCGAGCATCCGGTAGGCCACCGCCCTCAGACGGCCCCGATGCTCCTCAAAGCGCGCTGCCAGCCATTCCTGCTCGTCCATCGCTGTTCCTCCGACACGTGGGGTCATACACCACTGGACCCGCGAGCGACGTCCGATGTGACGGCGCAAGCTGCCCCCATCCGCGTCTAACCGCGCCTGTAGCCGGGCAGCGCGGCGATCTGGCTGGTGAGCCAGCTGCTCGTGGACTGATTGCCCTGGAGGGCGGCTTCGAGCATGGCGAACTGGTGCGTGAGTTGATTCCGCCGGTCGTCCAGCGCCGACTGCATGGTCGCGATCCGGCGGGAGAGCGACGCGACCTGCCGGCTGTCGCCCGACAGGCGGATGTCGATCGTGCCGCCGTGGCCGGAGTGTCCGTTGACGGCCGAGGCGATGCCGTTGGCCCACGTGCCGATCACCTTCTGGACGCCGGCGGGGTCGCTCTTGAGCGTGGCCTTGAGCGTGTCGGCGTTGAGCGTGAGGTCGCCGGCGAGCTCGGACGCGGTGGGGCCCCCGCCGCTGGCGGCGCCGGTGCTCACGCCGATGTCCGTCATGCTGGCCAGCCCCGCCGGGAGGCCCGCGCCCGCCCGGTACATGAGTGACCGCATCGACGACAGCAGGCTCTTGAGCTGGTTGTCGCCGTACAGCGCGCCCTGCGTCGGGTCGCCGCCGCTCGGCTTCTGCGATAGCTGGCTCTGAATCGACGACACGGCGGCGTTGTAGTCGGTGATGAACTGCTGCAGCGCGGTCTCGACCTTGGACTCATCCGCCGCGGGGGCCGACACGTTGACGGTGACCGGCCCCGATGTGGTGGTGACTCCGCCGAGCGTGAGGGTGACCCCGGGAATGGCTCCGGTCACGACGTTGGCGTTCGACGACCCGGGCAGGCCGTCGACGTCGTAGAGCGCGTTCTGGCCCTGCTTGGCGCGCCCCGCCTGCTCGGCCAGCACGCCGCCGGCCCCTGACAGCTGGATGAAGCCCGTTCCGGTGTCGCCGGTGTTGCGGCTCGAGAGCACGAGCGTGCCGCTGTCGGTGGCCGCGGCGTAGACGGCGGCCGATCGGTCGTTGTTGATGGCGTCGACGACATCCTGCATCGACGCGCCGGCTGCGACGCTCGTGTCGTGGCCGTCGATCGTGAGCGTCGTGTCGCCCGCGGGGCTGGTGAACGAGAACGTGCGCTGGGCGGCGTTGGCCAGTTGCGTGACCGAGACCTGGTACCCGCCCACGCCGGCTCCCGCGACGGTGGAGGCCGCCACCCGCGTGGCGTCGCTGGAGGCGGCCTTCTGCGCCCCGCGGTACACGCGCGGGTCCAGCAGCGCCAGCGCGTCGTCGTTGACCTTCTTGAGCGCCTGCTGGATGGCGCTGAGCTGGGTGTTGCGCGCCGTCAGCTTCTGCTGCTGGCTCTGCAGGGCGGTCACAGGGCGCTTCTGGATCTCCATCATCTGGGAGACGATCTTGGCCGTGTCCAGGCCCGACGCCAGGCCCGTGACCTGCAGCGCCGCACCGGTGGCGGCGGAGGTCGTCGCGACGCTCGTGGTGAGGCTGCTCGAGCTGATGGAGACAGATGAGGTGGAGGAGGTGGACATGTCCACCCTCGTCATCGGCCCGTCCTGAGCCCGCCGTATGGGGTCCACACCCCATAGCGGGCCCTCGTCAGCAAGCGCAGGCCCAGCCGGTCACGGATTTTGGGGATTTTTCACCTCGTCGCGTGTAGAAATGGCGGCGTTGGTGCATCATTTCGCCCATGACGGGTGGTGATAACTCAGCAGGGGCATGAGCTCCACGACGGCGTCGACGGCGACCGTCGCGATCTCCAACGGCGTGGCCCGCGTGCACAAGGCGCGGCTCGGCCGGGGGCCGGAGCTGGTCCGCACGACCATCGACGGCAATCTGGTGGTGTGCGTGCTCCGGGGCGGGTTGACCATCGCTGAACGCACCCTGGCCGATGCCGGCCGGCAGGACCTGGTCACTGAGCGCCGGGCCGCACTGGACGAGGTTCTGCAGGCCGAGCTGAGCGCCGTGGTCAGCGAGGCGCTGCATCGCCCGGTTCGGTCGGCGATGAGCGCCATCGATCAGCGGATGGACCTGCACACGCTGATCTTCGTCCTCGGCGGTGAGACAGGGACGCAGACCGGTACGACGGGGCCCGGGCGCGATGCGGCGGGGACCGAGAGCGGGACGGAGACCGCGGCGCTCAGTCCGTAGGCCAGAACAGCTCGCGCAGCTCAAGCAGGTCGATCACCTGACGCACCTGCGGCAAGAGTGTCGTGCCCAGCTCGAGGCTCCAATGGTCGCGACGGGCGTCTGACACGGCGCGCACGAGCTCGCGCAGCCCGCTGCTGTCGATGAACTGCAGCCGGGCGAGGTCCAGCACCACCGGATCGCCGCGCTCGGCCAGGGCGCGCAGCCGCTGCTCGAGCGCGCCGGCGCTGGCGACGTCGAGCTCGCCGACGAGCGCGAGCTGCAGGCGCCCTCCGTCCTCGCCGCGCTCATCCATCCAGAAATCCGCGGGAACCGTCTCCACCGTGTAGGAGCCTCCCCCACGCGGCCCCCTTTTGTCAACGTCGCCAGTGGCGAATGAACCGCTACTGCACCGAGCGGCGGGCGTCCACCAGCTCATCCGGAGTGCTCGGCCGGGGTGGCGTGTTCGAGTACTCGGTGCTCTGCGCCGGCGCTGTGGTGGCGCGATCGCTGGGCAGTGAGCGCCGGCTCTGTGACTTGCCCCACAGCATGAACAGGCCCGCCATCACGACGACGATCAGCGCGATCGGCAGGAACACGATCGTGTAGATGCCTCCCGCCAGCAGACCCCCGATGAGCATGATGATGCCCAGCGGCACAACGAAGATCACAAGCCACATGCCATATGGGTACCCGAGGCGCGTCGTGGGAAACACGAGCATCGCCGGCCGCGTTTCGCCCCTGCTGCGCCGGGTAGGCGCATTGCTATGCAAACCGATTCCGACGAGCAGCGCCGCGACGAGAACGCCCAGGCCCCGGAGGACCGCCCCGACGAGCCGGGCGCCGAGGGTGGTGAGCAGAGCCCCACCAAGGACAAGCTTCCGGGTGAGCCCGCCAAGGACGATCCCACCCCGGTCGGCGACACCGACCAGCACTCCACGGGCTGAGCGCCCGCGTCGCGGGGGACCGTCTCCGCGCAGCTGACCGACCGCCGTCAGGTCCCCTGCGGCTGTGTCACCGCGCACTGCAGAAGCAGCGCGTGCACGAAGGCCTGCGGGAGGTTGCCGCGCATCTGGCGCTGTCTCACGTCGAACTCCTCCGACAGCAGGCCCGCGGGTCCACAGGCCGTGCGGCTGCGCTCGAACCAGCGCGCGGCGCGAACCTCATCCCCCTGCTGGGCGTAGGCCAGCGCCATGAGGAAGCCGCACATGACAAACGCGCCCTCCGCCTCGCCGAGCGGCCGCTCGTCGGGCCGGAAGCGGTAGCAGAACCCGTCCTGGACCAGCTCCGCGGCGACCGTCTGCAGGGTGGCGATCGTGCGCGGGTCGTCGGCCGGGAGCCCGCCGCGCAGGGCCGGCAGCAACAGCGAGGCGTCGATGCGCGTGTCCTGGGGTGACCGCTGCCAGTGGCCGCTGGGATGCAGCGCGTGCTGGGCGGTGTCGGCGACGATGGTGTCGGCCAGCGCCAGCCACCCGGCTGCAAGCTCTGACGACTGCTGCGAGGCGATCCGCCGCAGCCCGGCGGCGCAGATCAGCCGGCTGTGGCTCCAGGCGTCCGGGTCGAGCTCCCAGATGCCGGCGTCGGGCTCCCTCCAGCGCCGCTCGATCGCGGCGGCGGCGACCTCAGCCGCGCGCCATCCCTCCGCGTCCAGCCGGTCAAGCTGAGCCGCGGCCCCGAACAGGGCCAGCGCCTCGCCGAAGGCGTCGAGCTGGAACTGATCGTTGACCCAGTTGCCCAGGACGTCGCTGCCGCCCGGATAGCCCTTGAGGTCGAGGGATCGCTCGTCGGGTACCGGACCGCCGTCGACGCAGTACGCCGGCGCCATCCGCTCCCCGTCGGCCAGGAGCCGCTCGGAGACGAAGTGGACGGCGTCGTCGAGTAAGGGGAGCGGGCCGGCGGCGGCGACGGCCTGCCCGGCGATGCATTGATCGCGGATCCACGCGTACCGGTAGTCGTAGTTGCGCCCTTGGCGCGCGCGCTCGGGTAGCGCCATCGTCGCCGCTGCGACCATCCCGCCGCTGGCGGAGGTCAGCCCGCACAGCACGGCGTAGGCGTGCTGGGCATCGCGGTGGCCGACGGGCGCGGAGAACTCGGGCAGCCGCGCCGACCACGCTGCCTCGGTGCCGCTCCATGCGATGTCGGGCTTCGGCAACTCGCCGCTCTCACCGGCGTCGAGCACCAGCATGAGGTCGTGACGGTCGCCTTCTGAGAGCTCCAGCACGGTCACCAACGGCCGCCCGCCCCGCCCATCGGCCACCCGCCGGGCTTCGGCGGCGCCCACCCATGTCATCCGCACGTCCCCGATGCGCCCGCGCCAGTGCCCATCCTCGTCCTGGGCCAGCCGGGTGATCCGCCGGCGGCCGAACTCCCCCCGCAGGTCCAGGGCCACGCGGACCCGGGCCGTGCCCTGCAGCACGTGGATCTGGCGCAGGAGCACGGCGCGCCCGGCGGTCGTGGGCAGCGCCAGCGCCTCTCGGCACTCCACCGTCCCCTCGTCGGTGACCCAGCGGTTGCGCCAGATGAGCCCACGCTCGTAGTAGCCGCCCCACACGAACCGCGAGAGGGGCGTCACCGCGTAGGTGCCGGCGCCGCCGATCAGCGTGGCAAAGCACGCGTCGGAGTGCCACCGCGGGAAGCACATCCAGCACAGGTCGCCCCGCGGCCCGACGACCGCGCCGCGCTCGCCGTCGGCGATGAGCGCGTACTCGCGCAGGATGTGCGGCGCCCCGATGTCGGCGAGTCCGTCGAGGTCGGCGCGCCTCACGCCAGGAACCGCTCGACGTCGCTGCGCTTGAGCTCGATCCCCAGGCCCGGGCGCCGCCGGTCGGGCCACAGGGCGCCGTCGCACGGCGTCAGGACGCCGTCGAAGAGCAGCGACTCGGCCCGGGCGTGGGTGTGGAAGTACTCGCAGTGGCGCAGGCGCCCGATGGCGCAGGCGGCGTGAGCGTGGATCTGGGGGGCGCAGTGCGCCGAGAGGGGAACCTCGTAGGCGGCGCACAGCCCCCCGACGTCCTGCAGGCCGGTGATCCCGCCGGCGCGGGTGACGTCGGCCTGAAGGACGTCGACCGCGCGGGCGTCGAGCATTCGCCGGAAGTACTCCGGCTCGTACCCGTACTCGCCGGCCGTGATGTCCATGCCCGCGGGCGCGCGGTCACGGAGGAAGCGCAGCCCGTCGAGGTCGTTGGAGGAGACCGGCTCCTCGAACCACGTCACCCCCAGGTCGGCGAACCGCTCTGCCAGCGCCAGCGCCTCGGTGCGGGAGTAGGCCCCGTTGGCATCGACGAACAGCTCGGCGTCCGGCCCGATCGCGTCGCGCACGGCGCGGACGCGGTGCGGGTCAGCGTCTGGCTCGCGCCCCACCTTGAGCTTGACCCGGGGGATGCCCTGCCCCACCCAGCCGGCCAGCTGCTCGCACAGCTCCCGCTCGGAGTAGGAGGTCAGCCCACCCGAGCCGTAGATCGGGACCGCGTCCTGGGCGCGGCCCAGCAGGTCGGCGACGCAGATGTCCAGCAGCTTGGCCTTGAGATCCCACAGCGCGGTGTCGAGCGCCGAGATCGCGGTGGCGGCGATCCCCGGCCAGCCGAGGTTGCGGATCGCCCGCACCATCGCCCACCACGCGCGGTTGGTGGACAGCGCGTCGTGTCCGCGGACCACGCCGGCCAGGGTCCCCGCGATCAGCCCGGCCGCGGCCGCGTCGGAGTAGGTGTAGCCGATGCCGGTCATGCCGCCGGCGTCGACCTCGGCGACCACCACGGTGACCGCGTCCCATTCCAGCGTGCCGTCGGATTCGGGCTGCTCGGTGGGTACCCGGTAGGCGGCGGCCCGCACGTCTGCGATCGACGCCTCGGGGGCGCTCATCTTCGCGCTGCGCGGATCGTGGCGCCGATGGCCGTCACCGCCGCCGCCCCCGCGCCGCCCACGGCCGCCCGATGGGTGGCAAGCCACAGCTGCGGGCTGCGCCGCTTGGCCTGGTCGTCGAAGATGCCATGGGTGGCCGCCTTGTCCACGACCGGCTCGAACAGGTTGTCGGGCCGGTCGGGCGAGACCGGGTGGCCCTTCATCTGCTGGCCGTCAAACCCGGTGCGGGCCAGGTAGATGTCGCCGGCCAGCGCCGAGAGCTTGGTTCCGATGATCGCCTGCAGCGTGCTGTAGCCCACCCACAGCTCCCGGCGGCGATGGTGGGCCGCCCAGTAGACCGCCTCGGCGGGGATCTCGGGCTGGTAGATCGGCGGCACCGGCTGAGGATGGTCGGGCAGCTTGGAGCGGCACCAGTTGAACTGCGTGGTGTTGACGCCTGGCAGCTGGACCATGGTGAGGTGGACCCGGCTGCGGTCGTGGCGCAGCTCGACGCGGAGCGAGTCGGTGAAGCCGCGGATGCCGAACTTGGCGCCGCAGTAGGCCGCCTGCAGCGGGATGCCCCGGTATGAGAGGGCGGAGCCCACCTGGACGATGGTTCCGCGGTCGCGGGCGGTCATCCGCCGCAGCGCCGCCATCGTGCCGTAGACGGTGCCCAGGTAGGTGACCTCGGTGGCGCGCGTGAACTCCTCGGGCGTCGTGTCGACGAAGCGCGCGAACACGGTCGCCATGGCGTCGTTGACCCAGATGTCGATCGGCCCCAGCTCGGCCTCGACCCGCTCGGCGGCAGCCTCGACCTGCTCGTGGTCGGCGACGTCGGTGGGCACCACCAGCGCCCGGCCGCCGAGCGCCACCACCTCACGCCGGCAGTCCTCGAGACCCTTCTCGCCGCGCGCGAGCAGGGCCACGTGCGCGCCCCGCTTGCCGAAGGCGTGCGCGATGGCGCGGCCCACGCCGCCCGACGAGCCGGTCACCACCACGACCTCGGGGCGCTCGGCGGCGCTCACCGGGCCACCCGCTTGTCGCGCAGGAGGGCGGCGCAGCGGTCAGCCAGCGCCATGATCACCAATGCAGGATTGGCGGCGCCCTCGGTGGGGAAGACGCTGCCGTCGACCAGGAACAGGTTGTCGACCCCCCAGACGCGGTGTGAGGAGTCGACGACGCTGTCCTCGGGCGAGAACCCCATGCGCGCCCCGCCCACCAGGTGCGCGTAGCGGTCGATGGTGAGCGTGTCCTGGGCGCCCGCGTGCTCCCAGATCCGCTTCATGGTCTTGGTGGCATAGGCGATGTTGGCCTTGTCGTTGTCACACAGTGAATGGCTGAACTTCGCCACGGGCATTCCGAACTGGTCTTTCTCCTCGGCCAGCGTGACCCGATTCTCGGCCTGGGGCAGTAACTCGCACAGTACCCCGAGGACGGTCCAGTGGTTGTAGTCGCGCATGTACTCGCGCAGGGCCCTGCCCCAGTGACCCTCGCCCTGGACATGCTCGGCCCACCCGATGGGCAGCGGGGAGACGGTCTGGATGGAGAAGCCGCGAGCGAAGCCGCGCCGCTCGTCGGTCTCATAGAACTGTTCGCTGGACACCTCCGGTGGCGGGGCCTTGTACATCCTCATGTCCATGGGGAAGCGAGCCCCCACCTGGGTCGCTCCCTGGACCATGACGTAGCGGCCGACCTGGTCGTGGGCGTTGCCCAGCCCGTTGGGGAATCTGCGGCTCGTCGAGTTGAGCAGGAGCCGCGGCGTCTCGATCGCGTACCCGCAGACGGCGACGGCATCAGCGGGCTGAAACACCGTGTTGGCGCCGGTCACGTAGGTGACGCCGGTGACGCGGCCAGACCCCTCGTCCACCTCGACGCGCACCGCCATCGCATTGGCCCGGACCTCGACGCCGTGCTCCACCGCGTCCGGCAGATGGGTGATCAGCGGGCTGGCCTTGGCGTTGACCTTGCAGCCCTGCAGACAGAAGCCCCGGTAGATGCAGTGAGGGCGGTTGCCGAAGCGGCCGTTGGCGATGGCCACCGGGCCCACCCGCATCTCGATGCCGCAGTCCTCGGCGCCGCGCCACGCCACGGCGGCGGCGCCGGAGATCGGGTGAGGCGCATGCGGATAGGTGTGCGGGTCGCCCCAGGGCCAATCCTGGCCGGCCACCGGCAGCTCGCGCTCGACGCGCTCCATCGACGCCTTGACGTCGTCGTAGGAGATCGGCCAATCGACGGCCACCCCGTCGCGCGTGCGGACCTCGAAGTCCGACGGATGGAAGCGGGGAACATAGCCGGCGAAGTGGGTCATGGATCCGCCGACCCCCACGCCGGAGTTGTTCTTGCCCATCTCCACCGGATCTGAGCCGCCGATGATCCGCTTGTCGGTCCAGTAGATCGGCGCCGCGCCCTTCTCGTCGGAGACCCAGTCGCGGTCGGGATCCCAGAACGGGCCCCGCTCGAGGATCACGATGCGCCACCCCGTGCGGGCCAGCCGCTGGGCGAGCGTCACCCCGCCCGCACCCGCCCCGACGATCACCAGGTCCACCGTCTCGGACACCGGGTGGCGCCGCATGCGAGCGAGGTTCTGCAGGCCGCGCCGGTGCGGGTGCAGCAGCCATGCCGAATCGTTGTCCTCCGGCATCCGGGTGACGCCCTTGATCAGGCTGCCGCCGAGTCGTGTCATCGCGGCGGGTCCTCGTGCTTCCCGCTGACCGGATCGCGGTCGAAGTGCTCGACTCCCTCCCAGGTCTCGCGCTCGGCCGCCTGGAGCTGGGGGCTGCCAAAGCGGCTGTAGCCGCGCGGGTAGGCCGGGCCGCCGAACCCGATCTCGTTCCAGGTCCACGGGTGGGAGTAGAAGCAGGCCAGCACCACGCGCATCACCAGGCTGAACGCGTGCTTGACGCCGAGCTCCTCCCAGGCGCCCCCGTGCAGGTTGCCCTCGGCGAAGTCGGAGACGATCGCGAGCTGAGCCTCGATGGCGGCGGCGGCGAACGACGTCGCGCCGGTGCGCTCAGCGGCCTGCTCGTCGAGCCCCCTTGCCACCAGCCGCCACGCGTCGCGGTCGTCTGGCATGTCGTCGAACTGGAACCCGTCGAGGTTGCCGTTGACGTACTTCTCGTCGACGAAGTTGATGACCGGGATCCTGGGCTCGGAGTCCTGGGCGGTGAGGCGGTCCGACAAGGCGCCGAGGGTCGCCGCCTCGCCGGGGGTGAAGAAGCGGATCGGCGGCACGTCGCGGACGCGGGCAAGGACCATCTCCCGGGTCACGGAGTCCCAGTGCGACGCCTCCTGGAGTACGTCGTAGTCCGGATAGCGGCCGTGCATCTGGGGCGTGCGCCCGCGGCGCTGGCGCGGGAGCTGGTACGGATCTGCCCCTTGACCGTCGGGGCTGAGGTTGGGGAGATGGCCGGCGCCGCGAAAGTCGTGCGCCACTAGTGGTCCCTCCGGCACACGCGCACCGCTCAGCGCTCCCGCTGGGCGATCGCCGCCAGCATCGCGATCGCCCCGACGAGGATGAGGGAGCCCGGCGCCAGCAGCGGCGGCCCCATGACCAGGTTGTACGTGGGCTCCGAGAACCCGCCCGGCTTGCGAGCGACGCCGCGCAGGTGCGTGTAGGTACCGATCACGCCGTTGACCGCGTAGACCGCGCCCGCGGCGGGGAGTACGGTGCGCGCCGCCGTCGCCGATCCCATCCCGGCGACGCCGGCGGCGCTCACCAGCGGGCTGGTCACGATCGGGCTCCACATCCACACGTCGCCGAACGAGCCCTTGTAGTGCTCCAGGTACATCTCGAATCCGAGCGGGAGCCCGCTCAGCGCCGCGGTGGCGGCCAGGGTCTTCTGCATCCGGCCCGCCCGCAGGTTCCACAGCCAACGCTTCAGCCCAGGCTCCGGGCCGCTCCGCTTTCGTGAGCGCAGGCCGGCCACTCGCGGTGCGACCCTGCTCGCGAAGGAGACCACTAGCGGTTGACCAGCTCGTCGATCTTGCCCTTGAGCGCGTTGCGCAGGATGCGGCCACGGGCGGGGTCGCCCGGCAGCGCGTGCGCCATCTCCTTGGCCTGTTCGAAGCGGATGTGGGGCGGCAGCGGCGGGATCTCAGGATCGGTGATGGCCTCGATCACCGCTGGGCCGCCGGCGGCCAGGGCCTCGTCCCAGGCGGGGCCCACCGCATCCGGTGAGTCCACCCGAATGCCCTTGAGGCCGAGCATCTCGGCGTAGCGCGCATACGGGAAGTCCGGCAGGTTCTGGGAGACCTCGAGCTTGGGGTCGCCCGACATGACGCGCTGCTCCCACGTCACCTGGTTGAGGTCGTTGTTATGGAGCACGAGCACCACGAGCTGGGGGTTGGTCCAGCGGTCGCGGTAGTGGGCCAGGTCGATCAGCGCCAGGTTGCCGAGCATCTGCATGGCGCCGTCGCCGATGCAGGCGATCACCGGCCGGTCGGGGTAGGCGAACTTCGCGGCGAGCGCGTAGGGAACCGCCGGGCACATCGTGGCCAGCGTGCCCGAGAGCGCGGTTTTCATGCCGCTGCGTATGCGCAGATGCCGGGCCCACCAGTCCGTCGCCGAACCCGAGTCGCTGGTGAGGATGGCGTTATCGGGAAGGCGGCGGCTGAGCTCGTGGAAGAGCAACTGGGGATTGAGGGGCTGTGCCGGCTCGTGCGCCTCGGCCTCGAGGATCTCCCACCAGCGCCTGACGTTGCCCGCGATCTCCTCCTGCCAGCTCCGGCTCTCCTTGCGGGTGAGCAGCGGGATGAGGGCGCGCAGCGTCTCGGCGCTGTCGCCGACCAGGTTGAGCTCCATGGGATAGCGGATCCCCACCATGCGGGCGTCGATGTCGATCTGGATACCGCGAGCCTGCCCCGGCTCCGGCAGCCACTCCGAGTACGGGAAGCTCGAGCCGACCATGAGCAGGGTGTCGCAGCCCTCCATCATCTCGTAGGTCGGTTTGGACCCGAGCAGGCCCACGGGGCCCGTGACAAACGGCAGGTCGTCGGGTACCGCGGCCCGGCCGTTGAGCGCCTTGGCCACCCCCGCGCCCAGCAGCTGCGCGACCTCGATGACCTCCGTCTCGGCGCCGATGGCGCCCTGCCCCACGAGCATCGCCACCCGCTCACCCGCGTTGAGGATGTCGGCGGCACGCTGCAGGTCGCCGTCGCGGGGGCGCACCACGGGCTCGGCGAGGCCGATCGATGAGGGGACGGCGCCGTGTGCCCGGGGCGGCTCCTCGTACTCCGCCTCCTGGATGTCGTTGGGCACGATGATGCAGGTGACCGAGCGCGTGGCCTTGGCGATGCGCATGGCGCGGTCGACGAGGTGAGCCGCCTGCGCCGGCGCCACGCACTCCTGGACGAACTCGCTGGCGACGTCCTTGAACAGAGTGGTGAGGTCGACCTCCTGCTGGAAGTTGGACCCCAGCGCCATGCGGGCCTGCTGGCCGACGATGGCGACCACCGGAGCGTGGTCCAGCTTGGCGTCGTAGAGGCCATTGAGCAGATGGATCGCCCCGGGGCCGGATGTCGCCATGCACACGCCCACCTCTCCCGTGAGCTTGCCGTGCGCGCACGCGGCGAAGGCGGCGATCTCCTCGTGACGGGTCTGGACGAACTCGATGTCGTCCTCGAACTGATGGAAGGCCCCGAGCAGGCCGTTGATCCCATCGCCGGGGTAGCCATAGATCCGGGTGACACCCCACTGCCTGAGGCGGTCCAGCATGAACGCGCCGACGGTTTGAGACATGCGGCAACTCCTTCCATCGAGTGCGTGGACGGCGGTCGGACTCAAAAGATGTCCACGCTGCGGCCTACCCGCTGTCGCGGCGCCGCACACGCTTGTTCTCCCGCCCGGGTACGTGGGCGAACATCCCGTTTGGGTTGTGCGGCGTCTCTCCCGGGTAGCGGTGGCCATCATGAGGTCGCTGGCCGCGGCGTCGGTGGGCTTCGCACTGGCCGCCGCCTTCTATATGGCGCTGATCGACACGGTCGATCTCCCGGAGCTCTACGCGGCCATCGCCGCCGTTCTCCTTGGGGGCGGCGCCTATGAGGCGGCGCGGCGCCAGGGGATCGCCGAGGCGCGCCTGTCGGTGCGATGGCTGGGGCGCAGCGGGCGGGTTGTCGCGAGCGTGCCCCGGCAGATCGTCTGGGTGTCGGGGGAGGCGCTGGCCCAGCTGGTTCGGCCCCAACAGGCTCGCGGCACGCTGCGCGCGGTCCCCTTTCGCACCGGCGGCGAGGGATCCGACGACGTGGGCCGGCGGGCGCTGGCCGAGGCTCTCGGCTCGGTGCCTCCGAACACGCTGGTGATCGGGATCGACCCCGACCACGACCTCCTGCTCGTGCACCAGCTGCGGCGGGCCGGAGGGCGGGAGCAGATCGACGTGCTGGAGCTCGGATGAATCGATGGGAGGTCGCCGCCCTGGTCCTCGTGGTGGCGTTCGTGCCATGCCTGGCCGTCTGCGTCCTGGCGAGTGCCGCGTCGGCGCTGGCCGCGGTCGAAGTGGCCAGCGTGCTGGCCGTGACCGCGCTCATGCTGCTCTCCGAGGGCTTTCACCGCCAGCCGTTCATCGATCTCGCCGTCGTGCTGGCGCTGGTGTCGAGCGTCGGCTCGATCACCTTCGCCCGGATGATGGAGCACGACACATGAGCGGGGTGCGGCACGTGGTCTCGCTCATCCTGCTCATCGCCGGGGTGGGGCTCGAGGTGATTGCCGCCCTGGGCGTGAGCGTGATGCGCGACGCGTTGGACCGGCTGCACTACGTCGGCGTCGCCGGGTACGGGGCGCTGCTCGTCGGTGCCTCGATCCTCTGCGACGAGTCGTTCTCGCTGATCGGCGACAAGGCGCTGCTCACCGGCGTGCTGGTGGTCCTGATCGGTCCCGTGCTGGTCCACGCCACCGCGCGGAGCCTGCGCACGCGGGCCCGCGGGGAGTGGAACGCGGGCGTCGAGGCCTACCGCGAGGAGCCATCGTGACCGTGCTGCAGGCGGCCGTCCTCATCCTGGTGGTGGTGGCGGGCACCGCCATCGTGCTGGTGCCCGATCCGCTGCGCCAGACGCTCGTCCTGGCGATCTTCGGCTTCGCGCTGGCGCTGCTCTTCTTCGTCTTTCAAGCGCCCGACGTCGCCCTGTCGGAGATCGTCGTCAGCGCGGTGGGGCTGCCGGTCATCATCCTCGCGGCGCTGCGCAAGATCTCCGAGCAGACGGCGCGGCGCGAAAGCGACGAGGAGGGGAGCGAGTGAGCCGCCGGGTGCGCCTGGCGCTGTTCGCCTGCGCCGGCCCGGGTCTGCTGGCGGTGCTTCTCCTCGGGCTCCACGGCCTCCCGGCGTTCGGCGATTTCCACGGTGTCTACGGGTTGCTGGTGGACCGGATCGAGCCCCACGTCCGCCACGCCACCGACATCGTGACCGGGCTCAACTTCGACCTGCGGGCGTTTGACACCCTGGGCGAGGAGTTCATCCTGTTCGCCTCGGTCTCCGGGGTGGCGCTCCTCCTGCGACACCTGCGCGACGAGGACGATGAGATCGAGCGCAGCCGCAGCTTGGCCGAGCACCGCTTCGCCGGCGCCAGCGACTCGCTGCGCCTGATGTCGCTCATCCTCATCCCCCTGCTCGTCTCCCTCGGGGTCTACCTCGTGCTCCACGGCGCCCTCACCCCGGGCGGCGGCTTCCAGGCGGGCGTGGTGCTGGCGGCGGGGCCGCTCGCGATCCTGCTGGCCGGCCGGTATCTGGCGCTCAAGCGCGTCGCGCCCGAGTGGGCACTCGAGGCCGTGGACTCCGCCGGCGCCGCGGCCTACACGCTCATCGGGCTGGGCGGCCTCATCTTCGCCGGCGTCTACCTGAAGAACTTCCTGCCGCTGGGCACCTCGGGGCACCTGTTGTCGGCCGGGATGATGCCGCTCAACAGCATCGCAGTCGGGCTCGAGGTCACCGGGGCCTTCCTGCTGACCTGGACCGAGTTCCTGGATCAGGACGTCATCGTCGCGCGCGAGGAGCTGTGATGTCCTTCGCCCCCTACGCCGCCGCCGCTTGGCTGTTCGTAATCGGCCTCTACGGCGTGGTCTCCAGCCAGAACCTCGTGCGCACGGTGCTCAACCTGAGCGTGGTGCAGTCCGCCACCTACCTCGTACTCCTCGGCGTGGGCTACCGGCACGGGGCCAAGGCGCCGATCGTCGCCGACATTCCCACCAACTCGAGGCTCGTGGACCCCGTCACCCAGGTGCTCGTCCTCACCGACATCGTGATCGAGGCGACGGTCATCGCCCTGCTGCTCGCACTCGTCGTCCAGGCGCACAACCGGTTTGGCAGCGTCGATCCGGCGGACCTGCGGGCCCTCCGTCACTGACGGTCGCGATGTCGTGACGCACATCAGTTCGCTGCCGGTCGTCATCCCGTTCCTGGTCGCCCCGCTTCTGGTCGCCTTCGGGACGCGGGCGCCGCGGTGGCTCGAGGACACCGCGGCGATGATCGTCGCCTCGAGCGTGCTGGTCATCTGCCTGCTTTTGGCGGTCCGCGCCGGTAGCCGGCCGTTCGCCTACTGGATGGGAGGGTGGCGCCCCGAGCATGGCGTGGCCATCGGGATCTCGCTCTCCATCGATCCTGTCGGTGCGGGCGCGGCCGCCTTCGCCGCCCTCATGGTGCTGGCGGCGCTGACCTACTCCCTGCGCTACTTCGACGCCGTCGGGGGCCTGTTTCACGCACTCATGCTGCTGTTCGGGGCCGGCATGGTGGGCTTCTGCCTGACCGGCGACCTGTTCGACCTGGTCGTCTTCTTCGAGCTCATGAGCGCGGTGGCCTACGCGCTCACCGCCTACCGAATCGAGGAGCGGGCGCCGATCCAGGGCGCCATCAACTTCGCCATCACCAACAGCATCGGCGGATACGCCATGTTCGTCGCCGTGGCGATGCTCTACGCGCGCACCGGGGCGCTGAACATGGCGCAGATCGGCGCCGCGCTGGACGGCCACCACGCCGATCCCCTGGTCATCGTGGCCATGGTCCTGCTCCTGCTCGGCTTCTTGACCAAGGCCGCCGCCGTGCCCCTCCACTTCTGGCTCGCCGACGCCCACGCCGTCGCTCCCGTTCCGGTGTGCGTCCTGTTCTCAGGCGTGATGGTGGAGCTCGGGATCTACGCCGTGGCGCGCGTGTACTGGACCATGTTCGCTCAGACGTTGGCCCCCCACGTCGATCCGCTGCGCGCCATCCTCGTCGCCATCGGGGTGGTCACCGGGTTGCTCGGCGCACTCATGTGCGTGCTTCAGCGCCACATCAAGCGGTTGCTGGCCTTCTCCACCATCAGCCATGTCGGGATCTTCGTCTGCGGGGTGGGCTTGCTGAGCGTCAAGGCGCTCGCCGGCGTCGCCGTGTTCATCGTCGGCCATGGCCTGGTCAAGGCGGCTCTGTTCATGGTCTGCGGCGTCCTGTTGCACCGCTTCCGCACCGTGGACGAGTACGACCTGCACGGCCGGGGGCGGGAAGTGCCGGTGGCCGGCCTCATCTTCCTGGTCGGTGGAGTTCTCCTGACCGCGCCCCCCCCATTCACACAGTTCCAGGGCAAGGCCCTGCTCGAGAGCGCTTCCAAGGACGCGGGCTACTGGTGGCTGATCGTGGTCTTCGCCGTCGTCTCGGCGGCGACCGGCGGCGCGGTGCTGCGCGTCGCCGGACGCGTGTTCCTGGGCTGGGGGCCGAGCGAGGGCCCCGATCCGCAGCAGGCCCGCGCGGCCGAGGAGAGGGTGGACGAGACCCGGGACGAGCGCGATCACACGCCGCCCCTCATGCTCGTCGTGCCGGCCGTGCTGCTGGCCCTGACCGCGATACTCGGCATCCTTCCCGGCGCCGTCCCGTGGGCGGTGCGATCGGCGGCACGGTTCGCGGATCACTCCGCCTACGCGGCCTGGGTGCTGCGCGGCGCTGCCGTGAGCTGGCCGCCGGTGGCGCCGACGCACGTGGAGGCCCTCGACGTCATCGTCGGCGTCCTCACCGTGGCCGGAGCCGTCGCGGTGGCGGGGCTGGGCCTGTTCGGCCGCGGCCTGCTGGCCCGAGCGCCCCGGAGCGTGCGGGCCCAGGGGAGGGGCGCGGTGCTCGTCCTGCGCGGACTGCACTCGGGCCACATCGGCGACTACATCGCCTGGTGGACGACAGGTGCGGGCCTGCTCGGCGGAGCCTGCCTCGTCGCCTTGCGCTGACCGCGCCGGCTCCGGGTCAGGCGACTTCGAGGCCCTGGAGGAACTGAAGCCGCTCGAGCCCCCCGACGTAGCCCTGCAGGCGAGCGGCGCCGCGGCTGACACGGTGACAGGGAACGAGCAGCGGCATGGGGTTCGCGCCGATGGCCACCCCGCAGTCATACGCCGACAGGCCGTCCATGAGCAGGTGATAGGAGCGAGGCTCGGCGTACGGGATCGCCTGGACCGCTCGCAGGACGGCGGCCGTCTCCTCCGCCATCAGCCGCCAGTCGACCACGTCCTCGGGTCGCTCCCGGCCACCACCGAAGTAGCCGGTGAAGGTCACGCCCAGCGCGCGGGCGCGGGCGCGGGCTGCGGCGGCGCCGCGCCGCGTGCGGGCCCGGCGGCCCAGGCTGTCGAAATCGGCGTGGTCGGCGAAGGCCACGCGGCAGATGCCGTCCTTGGAGGCGGCGAAGGCGAGATCCCCCATGGGGCTGGCGACGCGCAGGCAGGACAGCTCCTCGATGTGCGCATCGCTGAGGGTTGGGCGTTCCCTGACCTGCCGCGCGCCGCTGCGGAGCCCTCGCTCGTAATCGCGGCACTGGGCGCACAGGCCCTCGGCGCGCACCGTCACCGCGTCGACCTTGTAGCCGGGAAGCTCGCGCGTCTGCAGGTCCCGGCCTCCGAGCTCCACGTCGAACAGTCGCAGACATAGGCGGCAGCGAAAGTGGTCGTGCGGGTCGAGGTTGACCTCGTAGCGGACGGGCTCGGGCGTTCCGACCGAGGCCAGCAGCCCCAGCTCGGTCAGCTCGGCCAGCGTGGCGTAGACGGTGCCGCGACCGATCTCGGGCACCTCGGCGCCCGCCCGCGACAGCACGTCCTCGGCGGACAGGTGCTCGTCGGCGCTGCCGCGGAAGGCGTTGAGGATGGCGCGGCGCTGCGGGGTGACCCGGAGCTCGTG
>DASXJW010000104.1:0-18439 GCA_036497165.1 Solirubrobacteraceae bacterium | reverse complement strand
CGAGGGCGGTCTGCGGACCGCCCTCGGCGCCTTTTCCACCCCAGGCCCTGGCAGAGGTAGTCTGATCTGATGGTGACGCTCAACACCGACGTCCTGGTGATCGGCGGTGGCGCCACGGGCGCAGGGGTGGCCTGGGACGCGGCCCTGCGCGGCCTCGACGTGGTGCTGGTGGACCGCCAGGACCTGGCGGAGGGGACGAGCGGACGGTTTCATGGCCTGCTGCACTCCGGCGGCCGCTACGCGGTCAAGGATCCCCGGGCCGCCGTGGAGTGCATCGGGGAGAACCGGATCCTGCGCCGGGTCGCCGCCGACTGCATCGAGGACACCGGCGGCCTGTTCGTCACCACCCCATGGGATGACCCGGCCTACGCCGATCGCTTCGCGCAGGGGTGCGCGGAGACCGGCGTGGACTGCGAGGAGATCACCGTCGCGCAGGCGCTGACCGACGAGCCGCGCCTGCACCCGGACATCTCGCGCGCCTTCCGCGTACCCGACGCCAGCATCGACGTGTGGAAGACCGTGTGGGCGATGGGGCACGGCACCCAGCAGCGCGGCGGGCGCATCCTCCCCTACCACGCAGCGGTGGCGGTGCACCGCGAGGGCGACGAGGTCACCGGCGCGCGCGTCCGGGATGCGCGCACCGGCGAGGAGCTTGACATCCACGCGCGCGTGACCGTCAACGCGGCGGGAGCCTGGGCCGGCCAGATCGCCGACCTCGCCGGAATCGAGGGCGTCCGCATCCTCCCGGGACGCGGAATCATGATCGCGATGAACCACCGGCTGGTGAACACGGTCATCAACCGCTGCCAGATGCCGACCGACGGCGACATTCTCGTGCCCATCCGGACGGTGTCGGTGATCGGCACCACGGACCAGCACACCGACGATCCCGACGACCACACCGTCGAGGTCAGCGAGGTCGACGCCATGCTCGACGACGGCGAGAAGCTCGTCCCCGGGTTCCGTGGCGCCCGTGCCCTGCGGGTATGGACGGGAGTGCGTCCCCTGTTCGAGGACGCCAAGGCCTCGGACACCGACACCCGCGATGTCACGCGCGCCCACGCGCTGCTCGATCACTCCGAGCGCGACGGGGTGGGCCGCTTCGTCACCATCACCGGCGGCAAGCTGACGACGTACCGGCTGATGGCCGAGGAGACGGTGGATGCGGTCTGCAAACAGCTGGGCGAGACCCGGCCCTGCCGGACCGCGACCGAGCCACTGCCGGGCTCGGAATCCGGCGAGCACTACAGGCTCGGCGAGCGCCTCGGCCGCAAGGAGGCGACCCTCACCGACGAACAGATCATCTGCGAGTGCGAGCTGGTCCCGCGGCGCAAGCTCGAGGAGGCGATCACCCGCACCGCCTCCACCAACCTCGACGACATCCGCCGGCAGCTGCGGCTGGGCATGGGGCCCTGCCAGGGTGGGTTCTGCATCTATCGCGCCACCGGCATCCTGCACGGCCACGACGGGCTGAGCGCCCAGCAGGCCGACGGCTCGCTCCTGGACTTCCTGCAGGAGCGCTGGAAGGGCGTATGGCCGATTCTGTACGGCGATCAGCTGCGCCAGATCCGGCTGGACGACTGGATCTTCCAGGGCATCCTCGACGTGGAGCACCTGCCCGGCGCCACCGCCCCGGAGCCGTCGGCGCCATGAGAAGCGAGCTGCACTTCGACGCCGTGGTGATCGGAGCCGGCACCGCCGGGCTGGTCGCCGGGACGCGCCTGGCCCAGGAGGGTGCGCGCGTGTGCGTACTGGCCAAGGGGGTGGGATCGACGCACCTGGCTCCGGCCACGATCGACGTGCTCGGCTACGCCCCTGACCGTGTGGACGCGGCGGGGGCGGGGCTCGAGCAGCTGATCGCCGCCCGGCCCGACCATCCCTACGCATTGATGGGGGCAGAGCTCGTGAGCGTCGCCCTCACCTGGTTCGTGCAGACGGTGCAGGCGGGGCCGCTGCCCGGCTACATCTACGGCGGCAGCCTGGAGCACAACCAGCTGCTGCCCACCGCCGTGGGGGCGCTGCGTCCGTCGGCACTGGTCCCCGAGACGATGGCCGCGGGCGAGGCCTCGAGCCTGAAGCGCGTGTGCATCGTGGGCACGCCGTCGCTGCGCGACTTCCACCCCAGCCTGTGCGCGGGCAACCTCGAGCTGGCCGGGATCGAGGCCCGCGCGGTGAGCCTCGACCTCAAGGTCGAGCGCGCCGACATGAATGCGCTCGGTCTGGCCCGGCACTTCGATGACGAGAAGTGGCGGCGGCAGTTCTGCGCCGAGCTGTCGCTGGCCCTGCGCGCCGAGGAGCACGTGGGGCTTCCCGCCATGCTCGGGCTGCGCGATCCCCACGGTGTGCTGGCCGACGTCGAGCACCGGCTCGGTCGCCGCGTGTTCGAGATCCCGACCCTGCCGCCGTCGGTCCCGGGGATGCGCCTCTACGAGATCCTGCGCGCGGCCCTGCGCGCCGCCGGCGGGCGGCTGGTGCTCGGCGCCGAGGTCGTCTCCCACGAGCGCGACGGCGACCGGGTGACCGCGGTCGCGACCCGCGCCGCCGGACGCGACCTCACCTACGTGGCGCCGTCGTTCGTGCTCGCCTCGGGCGGCTTTGCCTCGGGCGCGATCGAGCTCGATTCGCGGTGGGTCACCCAGGACCGGGTCCTGGGCCTGCCGCTGCGCGGCGTCCCCGCCCGGGACGAGCCGCGCTTCCTCTCCCGTTACCTCGATGAGCAGCCGATGGCGCGCGTCGGCGTCGCCGTCGACGGCGATCTCTGCGCCGAGGGCGCTGAGAACGTGGTCGTCGCCGGAGCGGCGCTGCCCGGCGCCATCCCCTGGCGCGAGGGCTCGGGCGAGGGAATCGCACTGGCCTCCGGCTACCGGGCCGCGCAGGTGGTGCGCGCGCAGTCAAAGCCGACGGCGGCGATCGCATGAGCCCGGCGGGCGAGGGCAACGACCTGTTCGTGGCCGAGCTTCTGCGCGGCTCGCTGGACCACTGCGTCAAGTGCACGATCTGCGAGACGGCCTGCCCCGTGTCCAACGTGACGCCGCTGTTCCCGGGGCCCAAGTACGCGGGCCCGCAGTCCGAGCGCTACCGGATCGCCGACGAGCCCTCGGTGGAGTGGTCGGTGGACTACTGCTCCGGCTGCGGGATCTGCTCGCAGGTGTGTCCCCAGGGCGTGAAGATCGCCGAGATCAACGCCCAGGCGCGCAACAAGCTCAAGCGCGACAAGGGCTTTCCGCTGCGCGACCGGATCATCACGCGGCCGACATGGCTCGGCCGCGCCGGCACGCCGGCCGCGCCGATCGCCAACTTCACCCTGCGCTTCAAGCCGTTCCGTGTGCTGGGCGAGAAGCTCCTCGGGGTGCACCGGGACGCGCCGGCACCGAAGTTCGCGGGCCGGCGCTTCTCGCGGTGGGCGCGCAAGCGGGTCCCGGGCGACCGGGCGGGTGGGAGCAGTCTCACACGCAAGATCGTCTACTTCCACGGCTGCGGCACCGAGTACTACGAGCCGTGGGAGGGTCAGAAGGTGGTGGAGATCCTCGAGCACAACGGCTTCGAGGTCGTGGTGCCCAAGCAGGACTGCTGCGGCCTGCCCCTGCAGTCCAGCGGGCTGTTCGACGAGGGGCGCAAGGTGGTGCTGCGCCTCGCCCGGGCCCTGCGCGAGCACGTGACCGACGAGGACACGATCATCGTCGGCAACGCCACGAGCTGCACGCTCATGCTCAAGCGCGAGGCGAGGGAGATCCTCTCGCTCGAGGACGACCCCGACCTGAAGTTCGTCTCCGAGCGCACCTACGACATCTGCGAGCTACTGCTCGAGTTGCATGACCGGGGCGAGCTCAAGACGGACTTCGCGGCGATCAACGAATCGGTCGCCTATCACGCGCCCTGCCAGCAGCAGGGACACTGGGTCGGCAAGCCCGCGCTGGACCTGCTCGCCCTGATCCCGGGGCTCGAGGTCCGCGAGATGAACGCTCGCTGCTGCGGCATCGCGGGCACCTACGGCCTCAAGGTCGAGAAGTACGAGCTCGCCATGTCGGTGGGACGCGACCTGTTCGACCAGGTCGCGGCGTCGGGCGCGCCGACCGTCGCCTGCGACTCCGAGACGTGCCGGTGGCAGATCACGCACGGGACCAAGCTCCCCTCGGTGCACCCCATCGACTATCTGCACAGGTCGTACGGCCTGTAGCGGGCCACAGGGGGAGCGGGTTGGTCGGGATCGTCGTCGTCTCCCATAGCGAGGCCCTCGCTGAGGGCGTGGTGCGCCTGGCCCGGGAGATGGCCGGCGAGGAGCTGGCCATCGAGGCCGCGGGTGGGATCGAGGAGCCCGGGGTCCTCGGGACCGACGCCGAGCGGGTGCGTGCCGCCATCGAGCGGGCCATGTCCGCCGACGGGGTCCTGGTGCTCATGGACCTCGGCAGCGCGCTGATGAGCGCCGAGTTCGCCGTCGAGATGCTCGACGAAGCCCCGGGACCGGTGCGGCTCAGCGCGGCGCCGCTGGTCGAGGGCACCGTCGCAGCGGCGGCGGCCGCCTCCGGTGGGGCGTCACTGGACGAGGTGGCGGCGGAGGCTCGCGGCGCGCTGGCCATGAAGGCCGGGCAGATCGGCGAGGACGCCGAGGACGCGCGGGCGGACGGCGGCGGGAATGCGCCGGCGCAGGACGACGGCTTTGCCGCCGAGGCCACCGCCGAGCTCGAAGTCCGCAACGCCGTCGGGCTTCATGCCCGGCCGGCGGCGCGCTTCGTCGAGACGGCCCGCGGCTTCGACGCCGACGTACGGGTGGCCAAGGCGGGAGAGGCACGACTGGTGCGCGCGGGCAGCCTCACCAACCTCGTCGCGCTGGGCGCGCGGCTCGGAGACACGCTGGCGGTGTCGGCGGCGGGCCCGGAGGCCGGCGCCGCGGTGCGCGCGCTGCAGGAACTGGCCGACACGGGCTTCGGTGACGGCGTGGCCGCCGGGCCGGCGGCTTCGATGCCCAGCGATGCCGCCCCGCCGTCCGAGCCGCCCGCGGAGCCCCCCGCTCCCGGCGCCGTGCTCACGGGGGTCCCCGCATCGGCCGGGGTGGCCATCGGCCCGGCGTTCCGGCTGGGTGGCCTGGGTGAGGCTCCCCCCGACCGCGACGTTGAGGATCCGCCTCAGGAGACCGCGCGGCTCCAGAAGGCGATCGCCGGTGCCCGCTCCGCCATCGAGAGCGACCGCGCCCTCGTCGCCGGACGCGCGGGGGCCGGCGATGCCGCCATCTTCGACGCCCACCTGGCGCTGCTCGACGACGACGCGCTGCTGGATCCGGCGCACGCGGCCATCGCCTCCGGGGCCACCGCGGAGCGGGCGTGGCATGACGCCGCCCAGCAGGTGGCAGCGCTCTACCGGGGGCTCGACGCGCCGCTGCTGCGGGAGCGGGCCACCGACGTGCTCGACGTGGGGCGCCGCGTGGTGGACGCCATCACCGGCGCCGGCGGGGAGGCTGCGGCCGTGTCGGGGATCGTCGTCGCCGACGAGCTCACGCCGGCCGACGCGGCCGGTCTTGATCCCGACCGCGTGCAGGCCATCGCCACCGCGCGGGGCTCCTCCACCGCCCATGCCGCCATCCTGGCCCGGGCGCTCGGACTCCCGGCCGTCGTCGGTCTGGGCCCCGCGGTCCTCGGCGTCGCCGACGGGACCGCGCTCCTGCTCGACGGCGAAGCCGGGACCGTCATGGTCGCTCCGCCGGTGGACATGGTGCGCGAAGCGGAGGAGCGGCGGGAGCGGGCGGATCGGCGGCGCGCCGACGCGCGGGAGCGCGCCGCAGAGCCGGCGGTCACACGCGACGGCGAGCGGATCGAGGTCTTCGCCAACCTCGGCACCGGTTCTGACGCGCGGCGGGCTGTCGAGCTCGGAGCGGAGGGCGTGGGGCTGCTGCGCACTGAGTTCCTCTTCCTGGGGCGCGACGAGCTTCCGGGGGAGGATGAGCAGACCCAGACGCTGCGCGAGATCGCGCGCGCCCTGGATGGCCGGCCGCTGGTCGTGCGCACGCTGGACGCCGGCGCCGACAAGCCTCTGCCGGCGCTGCCCATGCCTCCGGAGGCGAACCCGTTCCTGGGCGTGCGCGGGATCCGCCTGGCGCTGAGCCGTCCCGAGGTGCTGGCCACCCAGTTACGCGCCATCCTGCGCGTGGCCGCCGAGCATCCGGTCAAGGCGATGCTCCCGATGGTGGCGACGCTGGGCGAGATCGCGGCAGCGCGCGCCCTGCTCGACCGGGCGCGCGCGGACACCGGCATCACCGCGCCCATGGAACTGGGCATCATGGTGGAGGTGCCCGCGGCGGCGCTCGGCGCCGCCCGCCTGGCTGAGCACGTCGACTTCTTCTCGCTGGGCACCAACGACCTCACGCAGTACACGATGGCCGCCGAGCGCGGCGACGCGCGCCTGGCCCCGCTGCTGGCCGGCCCGCAGCCGGCGGTGCTGCGGCTCATCCAGGCCACCGTCGAGGGGGCGGCAGCGCACGGGCGGTGGGTGGGTGTGTGCGGTGAACTGGCGGGAGATCCCGCCGCGGCCGTCCTGTTGGCCGGCCTCGGCGTCACCGAGCTCAGCATGGCATCGGGGCTGGTGGCGGAGGTCAAGGCGGCGCTGCGCGAGGTCTCGCTCGCCGATGCCCGCGCGGCTGCTCTGGCGGCGCTGGACACCGACGATGCCGACACGGCGCGCGCGCTGGCCCTTCAGTTGCTGTGAGATAGTGTCCTCACTGTGGAGGCGGGTACCCTGACCGCGTTGCGATCATCTCGCGTGCTCGCGGTCGGCACCGGCGTGCGCATCGTGGTCTCTCCCGTGATCATGGCGCTGCTGCTGAACCACTCCTACACGCCGTCCGCGATCCTCTTCCTGGCGGCCGCGGCCACCGACTGGTTCGACGGACGCCTGGCCCGCCGCTGGAACGTCACCACCACGCTGGGGTCGTTCCTTGACACCACCGCGGACAAGCTGCTGGTGACCACGGCGCTCATCGGACTGGTGGCGGTCCATCGCGCCTCGCCGTGGGTGGCGCTCATCATCATCGCCCGCGAGTTCACGATCCTGGGTCTGCGGGCCGCGGTCGCCGCCGGTGGCCTGCACTTCGAGACCTCGATGCTGGGCAAGTGGAAAGCGACCGTGCAGTTCGTGGCGGTGGCGCTGGCCATGCTGCGCCCGGATGTCGTCATCGCCGGCGCCTACCTGGACCAGTGGGCCATGGTGGTGGCGGCGATCGTCACCGCCTGGTCGGGCGCCGACTACCTGGCTCGCTCCTCCGCCGCGCTGCGCACCTGAGGCGGATGCCGCGCGTCTTCGTCACCGGTGGCACCGGCGTGATCGGGCGCGCGCTCATCGAGCGGTTGGTGGAGCGCGGCGACGATGTCGTGGCCCTGGCGCGGTCGGCCGAGGCCGAGCGTGCGCTGCGCGAGCAGGGCTGCGAGGTGACGCGCGGCGAGGTCTGCGACGTCGAGGCCATGTCCGCCGGGATGGCCGGCTGCGCGGTGGCCTACAACCTCGCCGGGGTCAACTCGCTGTGCGTGTCTGACCCGGAGCCGATGCGCCGCGCCAACGTGGAAGGCGCCGTCGCCGCGGTGCACGCGGCGCAGCGGGCGGGCCTTCCGCGGCTCGTGCACACCTCGAGCGCCGCCACCATCGGCGAGGCTCCGGGCACGATCGGCAACGAGTGGACCCCGCACCGCGGTTGGTACCTCTCGACCTACGAGCGCACGAAGACCGAAGGCGAGCGCGCCGCGATGGCCGCCGCGCGCGAGGCGGGACAGGACGTCGTGTGCGTCAACCCGTCCTCTGTGCAGGGGCCGGGCCGAGCCGGCGGGACGGGTCGCTTTCTCCTGGCGGCGCTGGACGGGCGGCTGCCGGTGTTCATCAACACCGACGTCAGCCTCGTCGACATCGCCGATTGCGTCGAGGGCCATCTCCTCGCCGCTGAGCACGGTCAGGCCGGCGAGCGCTACCTCCTGAGCGGGATCCGCCTCACCGTCGGCGAGGCTCTGGCCCTCGCGTCAGAGGTGGCCGGCGTGCAGCGCAACCCGCGCTTCGTTCCGCGCGCGCTGGCCACGGCCGCGGGAACCGTCGTGGAGTACGCGTTCAGGCTCCGGCGCCGCAAACCGCCGGTCTGCCGCGAGATGGTGCGCACCCTGTTGCACGGGCACCGCTACGACGGCTCACGGGCCGAGCGTGAGCTCGGCCTGCGCTACACCGAGCCGCGCGAGACCGTGCGACGCACGGTGGAGTGGGCGCGCGCCGAGGGGCTGCTGCGCAACGTGTAGTGGGTTTGACCGGGGTATTCGGTTGGGCCCACTGACCCCGGAGGCGCCGGTCAGCGACGAAGGTGCGGCGGCCAGTGCATGTCCTCGAGCCCCGGCGGCGGCTCGGCCCACACCAGCAGCACCGGGCAGCCGGCGTGGTCGACGACGAAGCGGGCGTAGTGGCCGATGCTCTTGGGCTCGCGGCGCGGCCTGCCGTCGCGGGCGAGCACGAGCAGGTCCGACCCCTCCGCGGCCTCGAGCACCTCGCGCTCGACGCGGCCGCGGCGGGCCTCGGTGTGCGCGTCGCGGCCGAAGCGCTCGCGGGCGGCAGCCAGCAGCGCCTGGGCCTCCGACTCGGCGATCGCGCGGACCTGCGGCTCGTGCGCCGGCGGCCGGCGCCGGCGGCCGAAGCGTTCGGGACCGGGGTGCTCGGCGAGGTGCTCGACCTCGCTCGCGGCGACGTGCAGAAGGGTGACCTCGGCGTCGGCGGGTATGAGCCGCCCCGCCTGGTCGACGCAGGGCTGCCATGAGCTCTCGGTGATCCACACGAGCACGCGCATCAGAACACCTGCAAAGCCAACCACAAGCCGACGGTGGCTGCGACGAGGCTGAGCGGGACGGTGAGCGCGCCGAGCTTGAGGAACTCGGCGGTGTTGACGTCCTCGTCGTGGGCGTGCACGATGCGCCGCCACAGCAGCGTCGCCAGCGAACCCACGTAGGTGAGGTTGGGCCCCACGTTGACCCCGATCAGCATCGCCAGCACGCCACCCGGGGCGCTCGCGGCGACGACGACCACGATGATCAGCGTGGCGGGCAGGTTGTTGAGGAGGTTGGCCAGGACCGCGCTGACCACGGCCACCGCCAGCAGCGCGGGCAGGCTCTGGCCATGGGGGAGCAGCGCGTCGACCACCGAGGACAGCCCGTTCTCGCCGGCGGCGGCCACGACGACGCCGAGGGCGAGCACGAACACCAGGAACGTGGGCTCGGCAGCGGAGAAGAGCTGTCTGAGGGACTGCGGCGGATGCCGCAGGATGAGCGCCACCGCGCCGGCGACGGCAAACCACACCGGGGCGATCCCCGCAATCGAGCTGACGCCGAAGCCGACGAGGGTCAGCCCGACGACGGCCGTCGCGAAGCGCGGGAGAGGTACGCGCGGCGCCGCGGCCGCGGCCGCGGCCGCGGCCGGCGGCGTGCCCGCCGTGCGCAGGTCGTCGGCGAACACCCGGCTGAGCACCACCCACTCGACCGCGATGACCACCAGCCACGGCAGCGCCATCAGGGCGGCAAAGCGCGTGAACGACACGCCGCAGGCGGCGAAGGCCAGCAGGTTGGTCAGGTTGGAGACCGGGAGCAGCAGCGACGCGCTGTTGGCCAGATGCGAGCACGCGTACACGTGCGGGCGCGGGCTCGTGGTCAGCCGGGCCGCGGTGGCGAACACGATCGGGGTGAGCAGGACGATCGTGGCGTCGAGGCTGAGCACCGCGGTGGTTCCCGCCGCCACCAGGAACACCATGGCCAGCAGGCGGGGCGGGCGGCCGTGGGAGCCGGACGCCATCAGGGCGCCCAGGGCGTCGAATAGTCCGGCCCGCCGGCAGCCGTCGGCGAGGACGAGCAGGGCGGCCAGGAAGCCCACCGTCGGGCCCAGGCGCCCGAGCGCGGTGCGCGCGCCGTGGAAGCTCAGCGCGCCGACGAGGACTACGATGAGCGCCGCCCCGGCCGCCACGACCCAGTCCGGGGCCCGGCGCCACCGGGCAACGGCGGCGGTCAGGCTGGCCGCCAGCGCGACGAGGGAGATCGCCTCGTTCACGCGGCGTCGGCGCTGTCGGTGAGGCGCCCGCGCGGGCCACCGGAGACCAGGGAGCGAACGAGCATGTAGCCGATCCCGGCAAACAGTCCTCCCGTCAGCACCCACTCGACTATCGCCACGCGGCGATTCTATGGGCGCTGCGCGCCGCCCCGATCAGGAGTCGAAGCCGAGCCCCAGCCGGTCCAGGGTGCGCAGCCAGAGGCCGCGCCGGCCCGCGTTGCGATCGGCCGCGGCCAGCCGGTTGCGAGTCAGCTGGATGACGCCGCTGCGCAGCGGCTCGGGCGGAAAGGGCACGGGGCGGCGGCGGACCATCTTCAGCCGGGTGGCCTCCGTGGCGCGCCCATCGAGGAGATCGAGCGCAACGCGCGCACCGAACCGGCTCGCCCCCACGCCGAGGCCCGTGTAGCCCAGCGCGTAGACCACGCGCCCGCGATGCGCCCGGCCGAAGAAGACCGAGAAGCGACTGCAGGTGTCGATGGCGCCCCCCCAGCGGTGGCTGAAGCGCAGCCCCTCGAGCTGGGGGAAGGTGGTGAAGAAGTGCTGGGAGAGCCTGGCGAAGGCGGTGTCGTCTTCGTCTCGGTGCGGTCCCACGTCGCCGCCGTAGCGATACACCGCGTCATATCCGCCGTAGAGGATGCGCCCGCCGGCGGTGGGGCGGTAGTAGTGAAACTGGTTGCCCATGTCGGCCACGCCCTGACGGGTGCGCCATCCGATCGCCCGCTGCTGGGGTTCTGAGAGCGGCTCGGTCACCAGCGCGTAGTCATAGACGGGAGCGACGTAGCGACCCACCGCGCTGATGAGCGGCGGATACGCGCTGGTGGCCAGCACGACCTTGGCGGCGCGGACGACGCCCGCCTCCGCACGGACGTCCACCGCGGCGCCGCGGCTGCTCAGGGCGCGCACCGGGCTGAGCTCATGGATGCGGACCCCGGCGCGATCGGCCGCGGCGCGCAGGCCGTCGGCCAGACGGCCGGGATCGACCAGCGCCGAAGCCGAGCGGTTCCACAGCGCGCCGAGGTACGTGGGCGAGTTGATCTCGGCCCGCGCCGCCGCCGCATCCAGCACGGCGGCGTCGTAGCCGAACCGGCGCAGGAGCTCCCCCTGCTGATCGAGATCGTCCAGCTCGCGATCCTCGAGTGCCACCATGAGCGTCCCCGCGCTCTCGTAGTCGCACTCGATGCCGTGACGGTGAAGGTCGGCGCGCAGCGCGTCGAAGTTCTCGCGGCCGAGCCTCTCGAGCTGCTCGATCTCATCCGGGAAGCGGCTCAGGCCGTTGGCCAGCCCGTGCGTGAGCGTCGCCTCCATGAACCCGCCGTTGCGCCCGCTGGCGCCGCTGCCACAGCGGGTGGCCTCGAGGAGGACGACCTCGCGCGCCGGCTCCTCGTGCTTGGCGGCGAGGGCGGCCCAGAGGCCCGTGTAGCCGCCGCCGATGATGCACAGGTCGGCCGCGACGGTGCCGCTCAGCGGCTCGTGGGGCGCACGGTCCGGGAGCGAGGCCAGCCAGAACGAGCGCGGTTCGGCGTCGGCGTAGGCGGCTCGGTGGGCCTGAGTCGGGGCGGTCTGCGGCCACGGAGAGGGCACGCGCGTAACCGTAGAGGAGCCCCGGCGAGCCTCTGCGTCCAACGCGGGCACGTGGTAGCGCGACACTGTGGAGCCCCGATGATCGGTCATGATGCGCCGGACGCGACCGCGGAGGGACTGCACATGCAACTTGTCATCGATGGAGAGCTGGTGAATGGCCGGGGGACCGGGACCGACCCGGTGCTCAACCCGGCCAGCGAGGAGGTGCTGGCCGAGGTGCCCAGCGCCACGTCCGAGGACGTCTTTGCGGCGGTGGATGCCGCTCGGGCTGCCTTTGGCGCCTGGGGGTCGACCACGCCCCAGCAACGGGCCACCGCGCTCCTTGCGCTGGCGGATCTCCTGGACGCCCATGCCGACGAGTTCGCCCAGCTCGAGGCCGCCAACGTCGGCAAGCCGCTCCCGGCGGCCGCCGAGGAGATTCCGCTGTGCTCCGATCACCTGCGCTTCTTCGCCGGCGCCGCCCGCGTGCTCGAGGGCCGCGCCGCCGGCGAGTACGTGGAGGGCTACACGTCGATGATCCGCCGCGAGCCCATCGGCGTGGTGGGGCAGATCACGCCGTGGAACTACCCGCTGGCCATGGCCATCTGGAAGATCGCCCCGGCGCTGGCGGCCGGCAACACGATCGTGCTCAAGCCCTCCGAGCTGACGCCGCTGTCGACCCTGCGTCTGGCCGAGCTGTCGCTGGAGGTGCTGCCGGCGGGCGTCTTCAACGTGGTCGCGGGCCCCGGAGCGCCGGTGGGCGAGGCCATCGTCACCCACCCGGCGGTGCGCATGGTGTCGCTGACCGGCTCGGTGCGGACCGGCAAGGCCATCGCCGCCGCCGCGGCCCACACCCTGGCGCGGGTGCACCTGGAGCTGGGAGGCAAGGCGCCGGTGGTGGTCCTCGACGACGCCGACGTGGAGGCGCTGGTGCGGTGCATGAAGGTGGCTGCGTTCTTCAACGCCGGTCAGGACTGCACGGCGGCGACGCGCATCATCGCCACCCCGCGCGTGCACGACGCGGTGGTCGAGGCCCTGGTGGCGGCGGCGGAGGGGTTGCGGATCGGTGAGCCGCTGCTGTCTGACGACGTCGAGCTCGGGCCGGTCATCTCGGCCTCGCAGCGCGAGCGCGTGCTCGGCTTCGTGGATCGGGCGGGCGCCGCCGGCGCCGAGGTGGCCTGCGGCGGGGGCACGTGGGGGGAGCGCGGGTTCTTCGTGGAGCCGACGGTGATCGTCGGCCCCGCCCAGGACTCCGAGATCATCCAGCGCGAGGTCTTCGGCCTGGTGGTGACGGTGCAGCGGGCCGCCGACGAGGCCCAGGCGCTGGAGTGGGCCAACGACACCGACTACGGTCTGGCCGCGTCGGTGTGGACGCGCGACAGCGGAGCCTCACTGCGGGCGGCGCGCGCCCTGAACTTCGGCTGCGTGTGGATCAACGACCACCTGCCGTTCCTGTCCGAGATGCCCCACGGCGGGTTCGGACAGAGCGGCTACGGCAAGGACCTGTCGATCTACGCCCTGGAGGAGTACACGCGCATCAAGCACGTGATGGCGTCGCTGAGCTAGCTTCGAGCCCGAGCACGTCGCACGCGTCGCTGAGGACCTCGCGCATGGCGCCGACGATCTCCTCCAGCACGCCGTCGTCGGCGATGAGCGGCGGGGCGATCTGGAGGACCGCGTCGCCGCGGTCGTCGGCGCGGGCGATGAGGCCGGCCTCCCGGAGGCGTCCGGGCATGAAGCCGCGCAGCAGTCGCTCGCGCTCGTCGGCGTCCAAGCGCTCGTTGTCCGGGCCCTTGACCAGTTCCACCGCCCAGAAGAAGCCGGCGCCGCGCACGTCGCCGACGATCGGCAGGGTCTTGAGCTCGTCGAGGAGGCTCTTGAGCCGAGGCTCGCGGGCGCGCACGTTCTCCAGCACGCCGTCGCGCTCGAAGATCTCGAGGTTCTTGAGCGCGATGGCGGCGCACAGCGGATGACCCGCGAAGGTGATGCCGTGCAGAAGGGTCCGGTTGGCTTCATACAGGGGCGCCGCGATGTGCTCGGAGACCAGGACCGCGCCCATCGGGGCATAGGCGGAGGTCAGGCCCTTGGCCGCGGTGATGATGTCCGGGGCCGCGTCGACGCGGGTCGAGCCGAACCATTCGCCGAGACGGCCGAACCCGGTGATGACCTCGTCGGCGACGAGGACGATTCCGTAGCGGTCGGCGAGGTGCCTGAGCTGCTGCCAGTACCCGGGCGGAGGGGTGAGGCAGCCGCCGGCGTTCTGGACCGGCTCGGCGATGATCATGGCGACGGTCTCAGGGTCCTCCTTGAGGATCGCCTGCTCCATCTCCTCGATGAGCGCCGTGGTGAGCGCCTCTCCGCTGAGGGGGTTGCGGAACTGGTTGGTGTTGGAGACGTGGGTGGTGTCGATGGCCGGGCGCCCGAACGGCTCCTTGAAGCCCGGCACGCCGGTCAGCGCCAGCGCGCCCAGCGTGACGCCGTGGTAGGCGATGTGCCGGGCGATCGCCTTGGTCCGCTGCGGCTGACCGTTGGCGACGTGGTACTGGCGCACGATCTTCCACGCCGCCTCCACGGACTCCGACCCGCCGGAGGTGAAGAAGATCCGGTCGATCCCGGGCGGCGCGAGGTCCGCGAGTCGCTCGGCCAGCGCCAGCGCCGCCGGGTGCGCGGTTCCCCACAGGGTGTTGAAGGCCAGCTTGGAGAGCTGCTCGCCGGCCACGGCGGACATCTCCTCGCCGTACGAGTAGCCGATCTGGGCGCAGAAGAGGCTGGAGAGCCCGTCGACGTAGCGGTTGCCGTGGTTGTCGAAGACATACGGGCCCTCGCCGCGCTCGAGCACGAGGAGCTCGGTGCCGCCGGGTCCAAACGCGCCGTTGCGCGAGAAGTGCAGCAGGGCAGCGCCCTGGTCGAAGTCCGTGGTGGTGGTCATGGTGTGATGTTGGCCTCCTCGCCGCCGTGGCGCAAGTGCCGTTTGGGCCCAAAGCCGCCGGCGCGCCACGCCATCGCTGCGCGGCCCTGAGTGCCCGCGCGATCTTGTCGCCTATATGGAGAAGATCGCGCGCTCAGGTGATCGGGGTCCCGGGCGGCGGGATCGCGCCCGCTGCAGCGGGAGCCGCGGCGGCCGCGGGCGCAGCCGTGACGACCTTCATGTTGGCCAGCTCCTCGAAGGTCGCCCGGAGGTTGGCGCCGTTGTTGTAGTGACTCGAGGCCCAGCCGCTGTTGGCGATGGCCATGATCTGCTCCTCGGGCGGCTTGCCCACGGTGCCGAGGATGCCGCGGATGCCCGAGCTGGCCCCGCCCCACTCGCCCTTGAGGAACTTGGCCGTCTGCTCGGCCGCGCTGACCGGATTGCTGAACGGCGTGGCGTGCGCGATCGCGCCGGTGCCGCTGTCGAAGTAGCCGATGTTCAGCCAGTTGAAGTTCGAGGCCGCCTCGCGGCCCTGCGCCGCGCTGCCCGACTCCTCGGCCAGCACCCACCCCGCCACGACCCGCGGGTTCATTCCGGTCAGCGACGCCAGGTGCGCGACGAACGTCTGCTGCCCGCTGGTGAGCATCGGCGAGCTCACCGACACGATGCTCCCCGGGGCGGCCCCCGCCTGTGAGAGCGCTTGGTCGGCCAGGCCCGGTGCTCCCGCCGGCGAGGCAGTGCCGGGCTGGCCCGGGATCTGGTCGGCGACCGGCTGACCGGGCGCCGGCGCGCCCGGCGTGCCCGCGGCGGGCGCCGTGCTCGCCTGTGCAAGCGGCGAGCCCGGCGCCGGCTGGACCGCCTGAAGGAACTTGACCGTGTTGAGCTTTGAGTGGTGCGGCTTTCCCCCGACCGCCTGGAACTGCGCGGTGCCCGAGGCGGTGGGGACCGCGTTGGGGTCCGGGACCGCGCCGGCCGGCGCACCCGGCGTCGCGGCGCCAGCCGGTGCGGGTGTAGCGGCCGGGTCGACCGCGCCGGGGACACCGCCGGGCGCGGTTCCGGCAGCCGCCGTTCCGGCCACCGCGGGCGTCGCCCCCGCTGGGGCCGGCGTGCCAGTGGGGGCGGGGATGCCAGTGGGGGCGGGGGTGCCAGTGGGGGCCGGCGCCGGGGTCGGAGAGCCGCTGCCCGGAGCCTGGCCGAGCCCCGCGCCGCCGAGCGGCACGACCCGGCGCGCGCCCGCGAACTGCGAGGACCAGTACGGGGTGCGGAGGTCCGCCATCTGCACCACCTCACCCGTGCGCGGCGCCTCCAGGAACTGATGATTGCCCACATACATCCCCACGTGGTCGACGTCACCGCCGCCGATCCGGAAGAAGACGAGATCCCCCTCCTTGAGATCGTTGCGCCCGACGGACGTTCCCACGGTGAACTGCTGGTCGGCAACGCGCGGGAGGTTGACGCCTACCTGGTGGTAGGCCCACTGCATCAGACCCGAGCAGTCAAACCCCGCCTTGGGACTTTCGCCACCGTAGAGGTAGGGGACGCCCAGCTCCTTCCTGGCCGCCTCGAAGGCCGCGTGGGCCGTGGGCGAGGCGAAGTTGGGATTGCCGGCGCCCGCGCCGGAGCCGGCGGCGGCGTCCGCGACCGTGCCGGCTCCGCCTGCGCCGGGCGTGGCGGATGCGACGCTGGCGGCGGGCGCGCCTGACGGCGCCGCAGTGGGATCGAGGCCGCTGGGGGCCGCGACGGGGACTGCACCGGGCACCACGCTCGGCGCGGCTGCGGGGACTGCGCCGGGCACTGCGCTCGGGGCGGCTGCGGGGACTGCGCCGGGTACTGCGCCGGGGACTGGTCCGGCGGCGCCGGGGATCGCGCCCGCTGCACCCGCGGCCGGCAGCGCCCCCGCCTGCTGCGCCGCCGCATTCACCCCCGGCATCTCAAACGCCAACCGCAAACTCCCCTGCGACGACGCATCAGAAAAAAACCCCGGCGACTGAATCGGCCACGGCGTCCCAATCTCATCCGGACGCACCCCCGCCCCCATCGCCGCGATCTCCGTCACCAAATCCCGCGCCGCGAAATTCTCCGGACCCACCGGCTGCCCATCCACCGACACGATCTCCAACGCCTGCACATGCACCGGCGCGCTCACCGACACCACCCCCGCCACCCCCACCTGATGATGCGCCAACACACTGCCCAACACCCCCACCACCCGAGCATCCGCCGCCCCCGACGCCAAAAACGCCCGCGCCTCAGGCGACGCCTGCAACCCCGGCGACGCCAACACCCCCGCCACCCCCACCGAACCCCCACCCACCACCGACGACGCCCCCTCCACCACACCACCCCCACCCACCGGAGCCACACCCGCCCCCGCACCCCCAGCACCCTGCGCCCCCGGCGCATCCGGCCACGGCAACCCCGACCCCCCACCACCCGCCGCCGGCGCAGCCGACCCAGGACCCGACACCGCCGGTGGCGCCGACGCCGCCTGCGCCGACCCCCCCGGCGCCGACACGGCATGCCCCGACGGCACCACCACCGGCGCAGCCGAACCCCCACCCACCGGCGCAGACACCGCATGCCCCGACGGCACCGCCCCCGGCGCAGCCCCCGCACCCGCAGGCGCACCCGCACCCGCAGGCGCACCCGCACCCGCAGGCGCACCCGCACCCGCACCCGCAGGCGCAGACGCAGACGCAGACGCCGCATGCCCCGACGACACCACCCCAGACCCAGCCGGCGACGACCCCGCAGCCGGCGCCCTCAGCTCACGCTCCACCCCATGCACCCGCCCCGCCACCTGGTGCTCCACCCCCCGCACCTTCGCCACCTCAGACGGCACCCGCACCCCATGACCCAACCGCCCCGGCACCCGCACCCCCCGCAACCCCTGCGCCCCATGCTCCACAAACGCCCGCGCCTCCGCCACCGACAACCCCTCCACCGCCGCCGCCATCACCACCCCCGCCAACGACGACCGCGACTCCCGCAACTCCAACGTCTCCAACCCCGACCCCACACCCACCCCCAACTCCCCCGCCAACCCCGGCAACCCCGCCGCCACACACGCCCCCACCGGATCCCGCCGAAACTCCCCCCGAAACACCGGATCCACCAACAACCGCTCAATCAAACGACCCGCCAGGACGGTCTCGTCTTCGGTCATCACAGCCCCTGCGGGTGCAGGACGGTGGGGAACGTCGCCAGGTAGCCGGCGTCGGGCCTGCCGATCTTCTCCACGCCGCCGCCTCCGCCCCAAGCGCCATGGCGACCGCCTGACTCGTAGAACTGGCCGTTGATCTCGATGATCACGTGACCGCTCTGGCCCGGGAGCGCGCGGTCGAAGATCGTCACGAACTTCCCGGGACCGGCCTCGATGCCCGGCTGTGACGGCATGAGGGTGGTGTCGACCGGGTGCGTGAGATACCCGGCGGCATGGAGCACCGCGGATACGAAGCCCGAGCAGTCATATCCCGACTGCGGTCCCCATCCGCCGTGACCACCGCCGATGATGTACGGCTTGCCGACGATCGAGTCGGCGAACCTGGTCATCGCCGACACCTTGGTCGCGGCGGACGGGTCAGCTGAGAGGGGGCCTGGTATGCCGGTGCCGGCGAGCTGCTGCGCCTGGTCGGCCGCGGTCGAGGGCGGGGAGGCGCCGGAGCCGGGAACGCCGCCGGCGACGGGCTGCACGGCGTTTGGGAGGGCCCCGGCGGGGGCGGCGGCGGGGTATGCCGCAGCGGGATAGCCGCCGGCGGGATACGACGCGCCGGGGACTGTTCCGACAGCCCCCGGGACGGCGCTCGGGGCGGCGCCGGGGATCGCGCCCGCTGCACCCGCGGCCGGCAGCGCCCCCGCCTGCTGCGCCGCCGCATTCACCCCCGGCATCTCAAACGCCAACCGCAAACTCCCCTGCGACGACGC
>DASXJW010000103.1:0-35222 GCA_036497165.1 Solirubrobacteraceae bacterium | reverse complement strand
CCGGGCAGACGATCGGCCCCCCGGGTGGCGCCACCGACCCGCGCACCTTGACGAACACCACCGGCTGCTCGGGGGCGGTTCCGCCCATCTCGGCGATGTGGTCGGCGTAGTTGAGGCCGATGGCATAGATCGTGCCCGGTTCCGGGATCGGCGCCAGCAGCCTGACGTCGCTCAGGGGCCAGGTTCCCCCGGAGGGCCCCGGGACACGCCCGGCAGCCAGCGCCTCCTTGACGCCGTCGGGGCCGCCGAAGGCCACGACCCGCTCGTCGTCCTGCACGAACCCTGAGAGTGCGCCCGAGTGCCCGGGCGCTTCGAAGGTGGCGAGCTTCATCTCGGGGCAGCCTATCCCAGAGAGGTGGCGCGCAATCAGTCCAGGCGGAACTCGCCGCCGGCCACCACGACCGCGGCGCCGCCGACGGAGACGGTCTCCAGGCGCTCGGTCGAGCCCTCGGCGCGGGCGTAGAGGACCGACGGCCGTCCGATCTCGGCGCCCTGGCGGATCTCAACCTGATCGCCGAAGGCCACGACGCCGTGGCGCGCGAGGTGGACGGCCAGCTGACCCGCCGCCGAGCCGGTGGCGGGGTCCTCGGCGACGCCGAGCCCCGGCCCGAACATCCGCATCTTGACGTGTCCATCGGCGACCGCGAAGCAGTTCGCCCCCAGCCGGCCGAGTGAGCTCAGCGTGCTCAGGTCGGGGGCCAGCGCGGCGACCGCCGCCTCGTCGGGAAGCTGCACGTGGGCGAAGCGCGGCCCGGTGTCATAGATCTCCACCGGCAGCTGCGACCGCTGGACCCGAAGCGCCGTCAGCAGCTCGGCGGCGCGCGGGAAGGCCTCCCAGGTCGGCAGCGGCTGGCGCATCTCGCCGTGCACGATCCGCCCGTCGCGGCGGGTGAGGGAGACCTCGACCACCCCGGAACCCGTCTTGAGGCGAACCGTGTCCGCCCCCGAGCGCTCGCCCAGCACGAAGGCGGTGCCGAGCACGGGATGCCCGGCGAAGGGCAGCTCGACCGCCGGGGTGAAGATGCGGATGTCAGCGTCGGCCTGCGCCGCATCGGCGGCCGGAAGCACGAAGACGGTCTCTGACAGGTTGAGCTCGCGAGCGAGGCGCGGCATGGTGTCGGCGCTCAGGCCCCGGGCGTCGGTGAACACGGCGACCGCATTGCCCTCCAGCGGGACCTCGGTGAAGACGTCGGCCACCACGTAGGGATGCTTCGCCATCAATCAGTCTCCGAGGGCCTTGGCCAGCAGCCGGTGCAGGGTGGCTCGCTCCTGGGCGCTGAGCGCGCCCAGCACGTCGTCCTCGACGGTCTCTCGCGCGCGCTGAGCGCGCAGGAAGACGGCCTCCCCGTGCGCGGTGGCCTCGACGAGGTGGCGGCGGCGGTCGGCGGGGTCGCGGATACGACGGATGAGGCCCTGACCTTCCATCTCGTTGAGCAGCAGCACCGTGTTGTTGGCGTCGATGCAGAGGATCTCTGACAGCTGCTGCTGGCTGATGCCGCCGGGGTCGGCGATGTAGGACAGCGCCAGGTAGTGACGGAGGCTCATGCCCAGCAGCGACTCCGGGCATTTCCGGAACACCGACTTCGAGAGCCGGGAGAGGAGGGTGAGCGTGCCGCGTGCGTGAGTGACCGCCACGACCCGAGCGTATCAGCGCCAGTGAGCATCAGCGTGCAGAGGATCATCACTTGTGTAATGATGTTCTCGTGGCCGACGCTTCTCGATTCGACTCGCCGCGGGCGCGCTGGATCGCTCTCGTCGTGGTGTGCCTGGGCCAGCTGATGAGCATCGTCGACGGCACCATCGTCAACGTTGCCCTGCCCCAGATCCAGCGCGACCTGCACTTCACGCAGTCCGATCTGACGTGGGTGCTCAACGGCTATCTCATCACCTTCGGGAGCTTCCTCCTGCTCGCCGGGCGGCTGGGGGACCTCATCGGCCGGCGGCGCATCTTCCTCATCGGCGTCACCGTCTTCACGCTCGCCTCGACGGCGTGCGGGCTGGCGCAGTCCCAGGGGGTGCTCGTCGTCGCCCGCTTCATCCAGGGCCTCGGAGGCGCCGGGGCCGTCGCCGCCATCGTGGCCATCATCACGGCCGAGTTCCCCTCCCCACGCGAGCGCGCCAAGGCGATGAGCATCTACACGCTGGTCATCTCCGGCGGCGCGTCGCTGGGCCTGATCGCCGGCGGCGTGATCACCGAGGCGCTCAACTGGCACTGGATCTTCTTCATCAACGTGCCCATCGGGATCGCCACCGTGCTACTCGGACGCCGGTGGATCACCGAGAACGTCGGCCTGGGCATCGGGCGCAACATCGACGTGCTCGGCTCGGTGCTCATCACCGCCGCGCTCATCGTCGGCGCCTACGCCATCGTCACGGCGAGCACGTACGGCTGGGGATCGGCGCACACACTCGGCTTCGGCGCGGTGTCGGTGGGGCTGCTCGCGGCCTTCGTCACCCTGGAGGCGCGGCTGCGCAACCCGATCATGCCGCTGCGCGTGTTCCGGATCCCCGGGCTCGCGAGCTCGAGCTTCATCCGCGGTCTGCTCATCACCGGCATGTTCGCCACCTTCTTCATCGGCGTGCTCTACCTCGAGCGCATCCGCGGCTACGGCGCGCTCACCGCCGGCCTGGCCTTCCTGCCCCAGACGCTGCTGCTGGCGGCGCTGTCGCTGGGTCCGATCGCGTGGATGGTGACGCGCTTCGGGCCCCGGCTGCCACTCATCATCGGCCTGTGCTTCGCCGCGTCCGGCTTGGCGCTGCTGGCCACGGTCGGCGAGCACACCGCCTACGTCCCGACGCTGGTGGGCTCCTTCCTGCTCATCGGCGTCGGCGCCGGAATGTCGTTCATGCCGCTGCTGACCATCGCCATGGCGCGCGTGCCCGCCGCCGACGCCGGGCTGGCCAGCGGCATCGTCAACACCTCGCTGCAGGTCTCGGCGGCCATCGGCGTCGCCGTCCTGGGCACCCTCTCCACCGACCACACGCGCTCACTGCTGGCCCACGGCAGCGGACTGGACCCGGCGCTGGTGAGCGGCTACCGGCTGGCCTTCCGGATCGGCGCGGGGTGCGTGGTGGTGGCGCTGGTGGCTGCCGTGGCCTTCGTGCGGTCGCCCCGGCGCAGCGATGAGGTGGCCGCCGCGCCTGGCGCTGCCGCGGCGCGGGCCGAGACGGCGTCGTCGTCCTGAGTCAGCCGAGTCAGTTGTCGGACGTGGCGTCGGGGCACGACGCGGACGCACGTCAACGGCGGCGATGAGGGTGGGCTAAGGCGGACGGGAGCGGGGATCTTGACTTCTGGGATCGCACACTCGCGATTTTCGAGTGGCGCGATCTGTGGAGTCAACCTGACTGTGGTTTCAGATCACACGCCTTGGAGGGGACGGGTGTGCGATCTGAGGAGTCAATGGCGTGCGGGTGCGCGGCGCGGACGCTCCGCGTCGCGGGGGCGACGGCGCGGGGACCACGTGCCGGGTGGACGCTGCGCGCGCAGGCGGGTGCGGGACTGCTGGGCGTCGTCGAGCGGGATCCCGCCCGGCGTGGGCCCAGGGCCCCGCGGGACCGACCCCGGTCCGCGCCCGCCGCGACCGTCGTCGTCGGGTGGCTCGGCGTCGGGCGGGGGACCGTGGTGACCCACGAGAAGCGACGCGGCGAACACCGCGATCATCACCCCGAGACCGATCGCCGCGGGGAGATTGATACCGCCGACCTGGTGCGCGTTGGGCACAGACCAAGCATACGGCGGCGGCCTGAGCGGCCAAGCCGGCCTAGCCGGCCTAGCCGCCGGCCATCTCCAACAGCGTCGTCACCGTCGTCCAGTTGCGCGCGGTCGCGACCACTCCCGCTCCCAGTCCCTTGCCCGCCAGCGCGTTCCACAGCTTGGAGCGCGCCACGCCGTCGGGGTGCCAGGCGTAGATCTCGCGACCGCGGGCAACGACACGCTCCTCGCCGAGGGCGGCGGCCTGCAGCGTCTTGAGCACGTCCGCGGCGGGCTTGGCCGACAGGAAGCTGACCTGGTAGCGCTTGGGGTTATCGGCGACGTCGCCCAGCGGGTTGAGCTTGACCACCGCGGCCAGTTCCTTGCGGGTGCGCACCACCACCGGCACCTCGAAGCCGAAGCGCTCTGAGATGAGCGCGGCCGCCGCGCGTGCCAGCTCGGCGGGCGTGGCGGCGCTGTCGAGCACCACGTTGCCGCTCTGCACGTAGGTGCGGACCTCGCCGTAGCCGGCCTCGCCGAACAGCGCGCGCAGCTCGGCCATGGGGACGCGCCGGGAAGCCCCGAGGTTGATGCCGCGCAACATGATCACGTGCTGCACCGGCCGCAGTCTATGAGCCTGTGAACGCCCCGTGTCCCGCAGACGATTGCGGCTGACTGCGCCCGCCGCGATGCCGCCGTGAGCGCTAACGTGCCGGGCGTGGTGCAGCAGGCGCAGCTGCAGACGGACCGAGCGGGGCCGGTCGTGACGGCATCCGCCGTCGTTCGTCGCTTCGGCGAGGGCGACACCGCCGTCACAGCGCTACGCGGCGTGTCGGTGGAGATCGAGCGCGGCGCGCTGACGGCGGTCATGGGCCCGTCGGGCTCGGGCAAGTCCACGCTGATGCACATCCTGGCCGGCTTGGACAAGCCATCCGAAGGGTCGGTGAAGGTCGACGGGACGGAGATCACCACTCTGGACGACGACGCCCTCACGCGCCTGCGCCGCGACCACATCGGGTTCGTCTTCCAGTTCTTCAACCTGCTCCCGATGCTCACGGCCAGGGAGAACATCCTGCTGCCGATGGCGATCGCGGGCCGCGACCCGGACCCGCAGTGGTTCGACACGGTCATCGACGAGACCGGCATGCGCGACCGCCTCACCCACCGCCCGGCGGAGCTGTCGGGGGGCCAACAGCAGCGGGTGGCGATCGCCCGCGCGCTGCTCAGCCGCCCCACGGTGCTGTTCGCCGATGAGCCCACCGGCAACCTGGACTCCAACTCCTCGGGAGAGATCCTCGGCGTCCTGCGCAACTCGGTGGACACGGTGGGGCAGACGGTGGTGATGGTGACCCATGAGCCGCGGGCGGCGGCCATCGCCGACCGGCTCCTGTTCCTGTCAGACGGCCAGATCGTCAAGGACCTCGCCGGAGCCGACGAGAACGAGATCGTCGACGCCATGAAGGACCTCTAGTGCCCCGCGGGCGGGGGCGGTAGGCCGGTCGTGCTGCGGGTCGCGCTCAAGGGGCTGGCCACGCGGCGCCTGCGCGCGGCGCTGACCGCGGTGGCGATCGTGCTGGGCGTGGCGCTCGTCGCCGGCACCTTCGTCCTCACCGACTCGATCACCGGCGCGTTCAGCTCGATCTTCTCGACCATCTACCAGGGGACCGACGCGACGGTCACCGGGCGCAACGTGATCGACAGCACGGCCAACGGCGGCGCCGGCGGCAACGATGCGGGCGTGCCGCCCTTCTCGCAGTCGCTGCTCGCGCGCCTCCAGGGTCTGCCGGGGGTCAAGGATGCCGTCGGCGATGTCTCGGGCAGCCTGCAGGTGGTGGTCAACGGCAAGGCGATCACCTCCGGCGGCGCGCCCAACCTGGGCTTCAGCATCAACCCGTCCAAGCCGCAGTTCAGCTCGCTCAAGCTCGTCAGCGGCTCCTGGCCGGGTCCTGCCGGAGTGGTCATCGACACCAACACCGCCTCCAAGAAGAAGCTCCACACCGGCGACGTCATCGGCGTCCAGGGCGTGGGTCCGGTCATCCGGCTGCGCATCTCCGGGCTGGTCAAGTTCGGCTCGGCCTCCTCGCTGGGCGGCGCGACGCTGGCCGGGCTGCAGCTGCCCACGGCGCAGCGGCTGCTGGGGCGCGTGGGCAAGCTCGACGAGATCCGCGCCAGCGCGAAGCGGGGCGTCAGTCCCCAACAGCTCGTGGCCCAGATCCGGCCGATCCTCCCCTCCGACACCCAGGTGCGCACGGGCGCGCAGCAGGCCCAGCAGGACACCTCCTCGGTCAACGGCTTCCTCTCGTTCCTCAAGACGTTCCTGCTCGTGTTCGCGGGGGTGGCCCTGTTCGTGGGGAGCTTCGTGATCGCCAACTCGCTCTCGATCACCATCGCCCAGCGCACGCGCGAGTTCGCCACGCTGCGCACGCTGGGGGCCTCGCGCCGCCAGGTCCGGCGCTCGATCCTCGTCGAGTCGCTCGTCATCGGAACCGTCGCCTCGGTCATCGGGCTCCTCGTGGGGCTCGCCCTGGCCCAGGGGCTGTTCGCGCTGTTTGACTCAGCCGGCCTGACGCTGCCCAACACGGGAACCGTGGTCAAGCCGCGCACGATCATCGTCGCCATCGTCGTCGGCATCGTCGTCACGGTGCTGGCGAGCCTGCGCCCCGCGATCCGCGCCACCCGCGTCGAGCCGATCGCCGCGGTGCGCGAGGGGGCCACCCTCCCCGAGGGACGGCTGGCGCGGTACCGCACGACCGGCTCGGCGGTGACGGCGATCCTCGGCGTCGTCGCCCTCGTCCTCGGGCTGTTCGTCGTCAGCGGCACCGGGCCCGTGCTCATCCTCATGGGTTTCGGGGCGGTGCTCATCTTCGTCGGCGTCGCGCTGCTCTCCGCCCGCATCGTGCCCACGCTGGCCAACTGGCTGGGCTGGCCGGCCACCAAGATTGCCGGGGCCATCGGCGAGCTCGCGCGCGACAACACCATCCGCAACCCCCAGCGCACGGCGTCAACGGCCTCGGCGCTGATGATCGGCCTGGCGCTCGTCACCTTCGTCACGGTGTTGTCGGCCGGCATCATCGCCAACTTCAAGAACGCCGTGAACGACGTGTTCACCGGTGACTACGCCATCACCGCGCAGAACAACTTCTCCCCCATCCCTATCTCCGCCGGCCAGGCGGCGACCCGCGCCCCCGGCGTGGTCGCGGTCGGCGACGTGCGGGCCGGACAGGGGCGCGTCCTGGGCTCAAACGAGCAGCTGACCGCCGTCAATTCCGAGGTCGGCCGCGTCGTGCACCTCGATTGGAAGCACGGCTCCCAGGCGGTCCTGGCCACCCTGGGCACCAGCGGCGCATTCGTGGACGACGGCTACGCGTCCAAGCACCACCTCTCGGTGGGCTCGCCGTTGGTGGTGACGACGCCCACCGGCGGACGCGTCCCGCTCGTCGTGCGGGGCATCTTCAAGCCGCCCAATGGCGGCTCGCCCTTCGGCCCGGTGACGATGTCGGCGGCGACGTGGGACCGCGAGTACCCCCAGCCCCAGAACCTCTACACGCTGGTGAAGATGAGCGGCGGTGAGTCCTCGGCCAACGAGGCCGCGCTCAAGGGGGTGATGGGCCCGTTCCCCAACGCCAAGGTCCAGACCCGCCAGCAGTTCATCGACAACCAGATCTCCGGCCTGGCCAGCGTGCTCAACATCCTCTACGTGCTACTGGCGCTGTCGATCATCGTCAGCCTCTTCGGCATCGTCAACACGCTGGTGCTCTCCGTGTTCGAGCGCACCCGGGAGATCGGCATGCTGCGCGCGGTCGGGACGAGCCGCCGCCAGGTGCGGCGGATGATCCGCCACGAAAGCGTCATCACCGCGCTCATCGGCTCGGTGCTGGGGATCGCGCTCGGGATCGCCTTCGGAGCGCTCCTGGCCGCTCGCGACTCCTCGTCGATCGCGTTCGTGATCCCGGTCGGGCGGCTGATCATCTTCCTGATCGCCTCCTGGCTGGTCGGTCTGCTCGCCGCGATCTTCCCCGCGCGCCGCGCGGCAAAGCTCAACCCGCTCCAGGCGCTCGCCTACGAGTAGCTCCGACGCCCGCGGCATGCTAGGTGTAGTAGAAGAGCGGGTCCTGGCCGGGGATCTCGTTGCCGGCCTGGGAGCCGTGGCGCCCGCGCGGCGTCTCCTGGCCCAGCGCCACCGCGAGGTCGTGGGTGATCGCTCCCTCCGAGCGCGACGCAACCAGCGGCTCGGGGATGCCCTCGACGTGGACGAGCGTCCGCCTGCCGTCGCCGCGCTCCGGCGGCTCGATCGGCACCAGCGCGTAGATGCGGTCTGCGCGCACGAACTTGCCGTATCCAAGCGCGACCATGGGGGCGAGGCGGGCCATGACCGGGCGGATGCTACGCCGCGGCTCGGCTCGGCGACCGACTACCGGGCGAGGATGAGCTCGAGGCGCCGCTCGAGCGTCTCGGCCAGGGTCTCGCGCACCATGCCTTCCGGGAAGCGCTCGACCAGCGCTGCCAGGAAGCCCTCGATGACCAGGCGCTTGGCTGTGTCCTCGGGCAGGCCATGTGAGCGCAGGTAGAAGAGCTGCTCGGGATCGACCTGGGCCACCGCGGCGGCGTGGGTGCAGCGCACGTCGTTGGCCTGGATCTCCAGCCCGGGGATGGCGTCGGCATGGGCCCGCTTGGAGACGAGCAGGTTGCGCGACTCCTGGAAGGCGTCGGTCTTCTGGGCGCCGGGGTCGACGATGATGTTGCCCTTCCACACCGCGCTGGAGCGCCCCTGGAGCACGCCCCGGAAGGCGAGGTCCGAGGTGGTGTGGGGGGCCGCGTGCTCCTGAGTGGTGTCAAAGTCGATGTGCTGGCGGCCGTGGGTGGCGTAGGCCCCGGTGACGCGTGCGTCGGCTCCCTCGCCGGCCAGGCGCGTCTCCATCAGCACGTGCCCGGAGTGCGAGCCGAAGCCCAGCGCGACCCAGTCGAGGCTCCCGTCGCGCCCAACGGTGCCGCGCTGCGCGCCGAACACCCAGCTGCGCTCCGACAACCCCTGGCCGCAGACGTAGCGCAGGTGGGCGGCGTCGCCGACCACGAGCTCGGTCGTGACGTTGAAGATGCCGTCGAGGTCATCGGACGCCGACAGCATCTGCTCCCAGACCTCGGCCTGTGCGCCCTCTTGCAGGACGACGTGCGTCCTCTGGTTGACGAGCGTTCCGCTCTTGTGCTGCACCGCCGTCAGTGAGATCGGCTGCGTCAGCACGACGTTGCGACCGACGGTGACGGTTGTCAGGTCACCGTCGACCTGCACCGAGACTCCCTCGGGCAGCTCGGGCTCGGCCAGCGACCACAGTTCGCCGACGCCGCCGTCACGCCCGACGGCGGCCGGCTCGTAGGCCTCGAGCTCGAGGTCGGAGAGGTCGGTGAACTCCCAGCCGGGGCGGCCCTTGAACTGCGGGAGCTCGACGGCCGCGCTAGCCAATGGAACCCTCCATCTGCAGCTCGATGAGCCGGTTCATCTCCACGGCGTACTCCATCGGGAGCTCCTTGGTGATCGGCTCGATGAACCCGTTGACGATGAGCTTGGACGCCTCCTCCTCCGGGATGCCGTGGCTCATCAGGTAGAAGAGCTGGTCCTCGCCGACCTTGGACACGGTGGCCTCATGGCCGACGTTGACGTCGTCCTCGGAGATGCGGATCGTCGGGTAGGTGTCCGAGCGCGACTCCTCATCGAGCAGGAGCGCGTCGCAGACCACCTTGGAGCGGGCGCCATGAGCGCCCTTGGCGATCTCCAGCAGCCCGCGGTAGGAGCCACGGCCGCCGTCCTTGGAGATCGACTTGGCGAAGATGTTCGACGTCGTGTTGGGCGCGGCGTGGATGATCTTGCCGCCCGCGTCCTGGTGCTGGCCCTTGCCCGCGAAGGCGATCGAGAGGATCTCCCCGTGGGCGCGCTCGCCCATCAGGTAGACGCTCGGGTACTTCATGGTCAGCTTGGAACCGAGGTTGCAGTCGACCCACTCGACGGTGGCGTCCGTCTCGGCCACCGCGCGCTTGGTCACCAGGTTGAAGACGTTGTTCGACCAGTTCTGCACCGTCGTGTAACGGATGCGAGCGCCGGGCTTGGCGATCAGCTCCACCACCGCGGAGTGCAGCGACGAGGAGCTGTAGGTCGGCGCCGTGCAGCCTTCCACGTAATGCACGTAGGAGCCCTCGTCGGCGATGATCAGCGTGCGCTCGAACTGGCCCATCGACTCGGTGTTGATGCGGAAGTAGGCCTGCAGCGGCATCTCGACGTGCACGCCCGGCGGGACGTAGACGAACGATCCTCCCGACCAGACCGCAGAGTTCAGCGCCGCCAGCTTGTTGTCGTTGGCCGGGATGATGGTGGCGAAGTACTCGCGCACCAACTCCTCGTGATCGCGCAGCGCTGAGTCCATGTCCAGGAAGATCACGCCCTGCTTCTCCAGCTCGGCGTTGACCTGGTGGTACACCACCTCGGACTCGTACTGGGCGCCGACGCCGGAGAGGAACTTGCGCTCGGCCTCGGGGATGCCGAGCCGGTCAAACGTCTTCTTGACGTCCTCGGGGACGTCGTCCCAGGAGCGTTCGGCGCGCTCGGAGGCGCGCACGAAGTAATGGATGTCGTCGAAGTCGACGTCGGCCAGCATCGGGGAGCCCCAGGTGGGCATCGGGCGCGCGAGGAAGTGCTCCAGCGCCTTGATGCGGAAGTCACGCATCCACTGGGGCTCTGACTTGAACTCCGAGATCTTCGCCACCAGCTCCGCGGTCAGCCCCTTGGGGGCCTTGTAGAGATAGTTCTCGGCGTCATGGAACCCGTAGCGCTCGGTGTAGTCGGCGTTGATCCCCCGCAGCTGCTCGTTCTCGGTCAGCACGGGCGGGTTGGTTGCGATCGTCTCGGGAGTAGCCATCACTCCACCTCCAGCTTGATCGTGTCGTCCTCGATGACCACCGCGAAGGTGTCGACCGGAACATAGGCGGGCAAAGTCTTGGGCTTGCCGTTCGTGAGATCGAACAGCGAGCCGTGGCGGGGGCATTCGATCGTGCATGCCTCCGGATCGAACACGCCCTCGACGAGCGGTCCGTCGTCATGGGTGCAGCGGTCCTCGATCGCGAAGACCGTGCCGGCGCAGTTGAACACGCCGATCTCCAGGTCCTCCCATTCGACCAGGCGCTTCTCGCCGGGGGTCAGCTCTGACAGAGGACAGACGTGGATGATTTGCGGCAAGTTCGTAAAACCTAGTGCGATGATCGGATTTCCATGTGAAGTCTAGCTGCTGGGCCGCGCGCGCTCCCGCCCGGCTACGCCGCAGCGTCCTCGGCGCTGGAGGCGGGTGTGTCTGCCTCCCAGCCCGCGCTGTGGCCCAGCGACGCGCTCTTGAGCACCTTGAGCGAGAGCAGGGCGCACTTGAGCCGCTGTGCGGAGATGTCGATCCCCAGCAGGTCCAGGACGAATGAGCGGTCAAGCGACAAGATGTCGGAGACCTTCATCCCCTTGATCTCGTCCGACGTCATCGAGGCCGCCGCCTGTGAGATGGCGCAGCCGTGGCCTTCGAAGCGCACCCCCTCGATCCGCTCGTCGGCGCCGACGGCCAGCTTGACCGTCAGCTCATCGCCGCACAGCGGGTTGAGGTCGTGGAACTGGAGGTCGACGCGGTCGAGCTCGGGCGCGGGCGGGCTCCAGTTGTGCGGCCGCTTGTAGTGCTCCAGGATGTTCTCGCGGTACAGGTCGTCCATGTCGTTTCAGATCTCAGGCTAGTTTGCGGGCGATCAGAGCTGGAGGACGCGCGCGACGGTGCCCAGGCCCTCGATGAGCCGGTCGGTGTCGGCGACGGTGTTGTGCACGGCATAGGACGCGCGCGTGGTGGCGGTGGCCTTCAGGCAGCGCATCAGCGGCTGGGCGCAGTGGTGCCCGGTGCGCACGCATACGGCCTCGCGACCCAGGATCTCCCCGACGTCGTGCGGGTGGGCGCCCTCGATCACGAACGAGACCAGGGCGCCGCGCTCGGCGGCGTCGGGCGGCCCGTGCAGCCTCAGCCCCGGCACCTCGCCCAGACGCAAGATGGCGTCGGCCACGAGCGCGCGCTCGTGGGCGCGGATGCGCTCGATGCCGATCGAGCGGATGAAGTCCACGGCGACGCCCAGGCCGATGGCCTCGGCGATCTGCGACGTCCCCGCCTCGAACTTCCAGGGCAGGTCGGCCCAGGTGGACTCGGTGTCGGAGACCATCTTGATCATGTGCCCACCGGTGATGAACGGCGGAACGGACTCGAGCAGGTCACGGCGGCCGTGCAGCACGCCGATGCCCGTCGGTCCATAGGCCTTGTGGCCGGTCCAGGCGTAGAAGTCGGCGTCGAGCGCGCGCAGGTCCACGGCGATCTGGGGCACGGCCTGCGAACCGTCGACGACGACGACGGCGCCGGCGGCGTGCGCCCGGCGGACGATGTCCTCGATCGGGTTGATCGTCCCGACCACGTTGGACACGTGGGCGACGGCCACCAGCTTGGGGCCACGGGCCAGCAGCCCATCCAGCGCGTCCATGTCGAGCTGACCGTCCCCGAGCACCGGCACGTAGGCCAGCTCGGCGTCCGTCTGGAGGCACAGCTGCTGCCAGGGGACGATGTTTGAGTGGTGCTCCATCTGCGTGAGCACGACGAGGTCCCCGGCGCCGACGTTCTGGCGGCCCCAGGTGTAGGCGACGAGGTTGAGCGCCGCGGTGGCGTTGGCGGTGAAGATCGTCTCCTCGGGCGTGGAGCTCAGCCAGTCGGCGATCTTCTGGCGGGCGCCCTCGAACTGCTCGGTGGCCTCGACGGCCAGCGGGTAGACGCCGCGGTGCACCGAGGCTCGCGTCTCGGTGTAGTAGCGCGTCATCGCGTCGATCACCGCCTGCGGCGTCTGCGAGGTGGCCGCGGAGTCCAGGTAGGCCACCGGGCGCCCGTCGAACTCGCGGCGCAGGGTCGGGAACTCACCGCTCAGGTCGCGGATGGCCTCGATCGTCGACATGAGCGAACGGTCCGCCGCCGTCAGGCGACGGCCTCCTCCAGCTCGTCGGTGATCCACCCGTAGCCCTTGGCCTCGAGCTCTCCGACGAGATCGGGTCCGCCCTCCTTGACGATCCGCCCGCGGTACATGACGTGCACGTGGCTGGGCTGGACGAGGTGCAGGATCCGCTGGTAGTGGGTGATGATGAGCACGCCCATCTCGGGGCCCGCGACGGAGTTCACGCCCTGGGCGACGGTGCGCAGGGCGTCGATGTCCAGGCCGGAGTCCGTCTCGTCGAGGATCGCCATCTCGGGGCGCTGCAGCGCGAGCTGGAGGATCTCCATGCGCTTCTTCTCGCCGCCGGAGAAGCCCTCATTGAGATAGCGCTTGGAGAACTCCTCGGGCACCTTGGTCAGCTCCATGGCGCCCTTGACGGTGCCGGCGAACTCCCGCAGCGAGACCGCATCCTCGCCCCGCGCCTCGCGGTGGGCGTTCATCACCGTGCGCAGGTACTTGGTCACGGTCACGCCGGGCACCGACACCGGATACTGGAAGGCCATGAACAGGCCGAGGCGGGCCCGCTCGTCGGTGTCGGCCTCGGTGATGTCCTGGCCGTTGAAGACGATCTGCCCCTCGGTGACCTCGAGGTTGGGGTGGCCCATGATCGCGTTGGCCAGGGTCGACTTGCCGGAGCCGTTGGGGCCCATGAGGGCGTGGATCTCGCCCTTGCCCACGGTCAGCTCCAGGCCGCGCAGGATCTCCTTCTCACCGGCGCGGACGTGAAGGTTTCGAATCTCTAGCTGTGGCATCTCTCGTTTCCGGGTGTGTCGTTGTTCAGGCGGCCGTGGTCTCGCCGGCGATGGCGACGGCGACGACGGGCTCCACCTCGTGGCGGCCCGAGAACTCGACCAGTTCGGCCAGCGTCGTGGTCTGGAGCGAGCGGATGATCCCGCCCTGCACCCGGGTCCACAGCAGCTTGGTGGCGCAGCCGCGGCCGGCGTCAGGCTGATGGGAGCACAGCACGCGCTCGGTGTGGTCGTGCACGAAGCACTCCATCGGGGCGATCGCCCCCTCGAGCGCCTGCACGACCTCGTCCATCTGGATCTCCTCCGCCGGACGGCTCAACCAGTAGCCGCCATGCGCGCCGCGGGCGCTCATCACCAGGCCGGCGCGCCGCAGCCGCGCGACCACCTGCTCCAGATAGGCCAGCGGCAGGCCCTCGGCATCGGCGATGGCCTTGAGGCTGGTGGGGTGCTCGGGCGCCTGACGACCCAGCTCGATCATCAGCCGCACGCCGTACTCGGCTTTGGAAGAGAAGATCATGAGTGAGCTAAATCCTACCAGGGCGGTCGGTTTATTTTCGCTGCCGCCCCACCAGGCCGGCGCCTTGACCCGCAATCCCCCGTGGCGTGTAGGGTCCGGACATGGATACGGTCCCGCAGTCGCAGCTGGCCGCCGACGCCGACGTCGCCGAGGCGGCGGCCGCGGCGCGTCGCATGGGACGTCTGGGGATCGATACCGAGTTCATGTCCGAGGGCCGGTATCGGGCGCTGCTGTGCCTGGTCCAGGTGGCGGTGGACCCTCCCGACGACGATGGCGAGCCGCGCATCTATCTCATCGACTCCCTCTCGAACGTCGATGTGCGGCCGCTGGCGGCGTTGCTCGGGGACCCGTCGATGGAGATCGTGCTGCACGCCGGGCGCCAGGACGTCGCCATCCTGCGTCGCGTGTGGCGGACCGAGCTCAACAACATCTTCGACACTCAGATCGCCGCCGGGTTCGCCGGCGCCAGCGCCCAGGCCGGGTACGGAAACCTGCTCGGCTCGGTGCTCGGCCAGCGCGTCGGCAAGACCGCCAGCTACACCCGGTGGGACGCCCGCCCGCTCACGGCCGAGCAGCTCGGCTACGCCGCCGAGGATGTCGCTCACCTGCTCCAGCTGTCCGATGAGATCCAGCGTCGCCTGACCAGCAGCGGCCGGCTGGAGTGGGCGCGCGAGGAGTGCCGGCGGCTCGAGGCCGCCACCGACGAGCGCGATCCCGACACCGCCTGGGAGCGACTGCCGCGCGTCGGTCAGCTGGACCCGCGATCGCGGGCCGTGGCCCAGAGCCTGGCGGCATGGCGCGAGCGCACCGCGTCCGAGCTCGATCGTCCGGTGGGCTCCATCGTGGCCGACCCCGCGTTGGTGGAGCTGGCCAAGCGCCGGCCTTCGACCACCGTCGCCCTGGAACAGATCCGGGGGCTGCACCCTCCCACCATCAAGCGCCGCGGCGAGGCGATCCTCGAGGCCATCCAGCAGGGTCTGCAGGCTGAGCCGATCACGCGCGACGAAGCCCGCGCCCGCTCCGAGCCCCGGGATGCCCCACTCATCGCGCTCGCCGAGGCGCTCCTGCGCGCCCGGGCGCTGGAGGCGGGCCTGGCCTATGAGCTGATCGCATCGCGCGCGGAGCTCGAGCTCATCGTCGGCGCGGCGCGCCGCGGAGAGCCCGAGCCCCAGCTGCGCACGCTGAGCGGCTGGCGGCGCGAGCTGGTCGGCGACGATCTCGAGAATCTCCTGGCCGGCCGCAACGCCGTGTCGGTCGGGCCCGACCGGCGGCTGGAGCTGCGGGCCCAGCCGTAGGCTGCCCCTCCAGGCGCGGGACCGGCCTAGGAGGAGCCCCGCAACAGCATGATCGACAGCGCCGGCGCGCGCTCGAACATCGCGGCGGAGAGGGAGTGCGAGATCGCCGACGTGCGCTGGATCCACTTGGAGTCCACGCCCAGCAGGTCCTCGTAGGCGGTGGCGTAGGTGAGCCGGAGCTCGTGGCCCGGCGAGTCGGCCGCGGTCTCGTTGCCGTCGGGGCCCTTGGCGGTGGTCCACCCCAGCTTGGCCAGTTGCTGGCCGTAGGCGGAGCGCAGCGCCGTTGAGCTGGGGTAGCGATCTCCGACCACCACCACCTGAAGGGCGCAGTAGGGGTCGATCCCACGGTCACAGCTGCGCACGCGGGTCACCACCCGCGTGCCGGCGGGCAGGGGGATATTGCGCAGGCCGATGGCGCGCGGCGTCGCTCCCCGGCCCGTGGTCACCACCACGGCAACGACGACCACGGCGGCGGCCACGACCACGACGGCGCCCGCCAGGGCCCAGATCAGCAGCTTGCGCGATGACGTGGAGGCCGGCATGGGCGGTGGCCGGAATGTAATCAGGCGTCCCACGGCGCGAGTGCCGCTGCGATGGCGTCGCGACCCAACCCGGCGCCCAGGCAGCACAGCAGCGCGACCCGCGCCGCTCGCGCCGAGAGAAACGGCGCGCACACTGCACCGCTCGAGCGCACGTCGCGCTCTGAGCCCTCGAAGCCGTAGGTGGCGCGCATCATCGAGCCGCGCTCGGGCGCCACCGTGACCACCACCGGTACATGCGAGACGACGTCGCGCAGGGCCTGCAGCATGCCCGGAGTGAGGTGCCCGGCGCCGAACGCCTCCACCACCACGCCGCCGGCGGTCTGCGCCGCGGCGCGCAGCAGGCCGCCCCCCTCGCCCAGGGCCGCCGTCACGATGGGGACGTCGTGGCTGATCGTCGCGGGGCGGAGCACGGGGTGGCGCAGCGGGCGGGCGTGAAGCCATACGCGCCCCTCCACCACCCGCCCCAGCGGCCCCGCCACCGGCGCGGCGAACGCGCTCGGGCCGGTGCTCTCCACCTTACGCGCGCTCGTGGCCGCGAGGATCTCGCCGCCGAAGACGACGAGCGCGCCCAGACCGGCGGCCACCGGCGCGGCGGCGAGCGCCACCGCATCGATCAGGTTGGCGGGTCCGTCGGCGCCGGGGGCGCTGGCCGGGCGATTGGCGCCGGTGAACACGATCGGCGGCTCGCCGTCGTGCAGCAGCGCACACAGCATGGCGAGCTCCTCCAGGGTGTCGGTGCCAGTGGTGATGACCACCCCCTCCCCGCGCGATGCCGCCTCGACCGCCTGGCGAACCAGCTGCAGTCCCTGCTCCAGTGAGATCTGGGGACCGGGCAGGCCGAGGACGTTCTCTGCGGTGAGCTGCGGGAAGCGCACCAGCTCGGGGATCGCGGCGACCAGCCCGGCCGCATCCAACGTGGGCACCGCGTGCTCGCCCTGCATGGAGATCGTGCCTCCGGCGGCGAGCAGACGCACCGGCCTGGCCTGCGTGATGTCGGCGGTCTGACCCATCGCCGCGCAGAAACTAGCGCTCCGCGCGAGGCGAGGATTGAGGAGGTCTGAAGTGGCTAAGCTCACCTTCACCGAAAATGGCGACCACTGCTGACAACCTGGCTGACCCTGAGCTGCTCGAGACGGCCTGGGATCTGAGCGCGCTGGTCGACGGTGACGAGGAGAATGGCGTCGTTCGCCAGCTCGACGAGGCCCGGGAGCGCGCCTCGGCCTTCTCGGAGCGCTACGCCGGCACGGTGGCCGCGCTCGACGCTCCACAGCTGGCCGAGGCCATGAGCGAGCTGGCGGCGATCAACGAGCTCGTCGGCAAGGCCGGCTCCTACGCCTCGCTGCGCTTCGCCACCGACACGGCGGACGCGAGCCGAGGCGCGCTGCTGCAGCTCGTTCAGGAGCGCGCCACGGAGATCGAGACCAAGCTGCTGTTCTTCGAGCTGGAATGGGCGGCGGTGCCGGACGCCCGCGCCGAAGAGCTGCTCGCCGCAGACGAGCTGGGCTTCTGCGCGCACTACCTGCGCAGTGCGCGCCGGTACCGGCCGCACCTCCTCACCGAGCCCGAGGAGACGATCATGGCCGAGAAGACGATCTCGGCCGAGAGCGCGTGGGCCCGCCTCTTCGGGGAGCTGGTGGCGGCACTCCGCGTCCCGGTCGAGGGTCAGGAGGTGCCGCTCGACGTCGCCCTCAGCCGCCTGCAGGATCCCGACCGGGAGACCCGGCGCATCGTGGCCGAACGGGTCTCGACAGCCCTGGAGCCCGGGGCGCGCACCCGCGCCTTCATCTACAACACGCTGGTCCACGACAAGGCCGTGGACGACCGGCTGCGCCACTTCCCGCACTGGCTGGCGTCGCGCAACCTCGCCAACGAGGCCTCGGACGAGTCCGTGATGGCCCTCATCGAGGCGGTGCGCGGCCGTTTCGACATCCCCCAGCGCTGGTACCGGCTCAAGGCCCAGCTGCTCGGCATCGATCGCCTCGCCGACTACGACCGCAGCGCCCCGGTGCTGCCCGAGGACGTCACCTTCTCCTACCGCGAGTCGCGCGACCTGGTGCTCGACACCTACGAATCCTTCTCCGCCGAGGCCGGGCGGGTGGTGCGGCGGTTCTTCGACGAGCAGTGGGTCGATGCGCCGGTCCGGCCTCACAAGCGCGGGGGCGCCTTCTGCGCCTACACCGTGCCCAGCGTCCACCCCTACGTCCTGCTCAACTTCACCGCCCGGCGCCGCGACGTGCTGACGATGGCCCACGAGCTGGGCCACGGCCTGCACGCCGCGCTGGCCCAGCCGCAGGGCGTGTTTCACCAATCGACCCCGCTGACGCTCGCCGAGACCGCCTCCGTGTTCGGCGAGGCCCTGGTCTTCGGTCGCATGCTCGAGGCGGCGCCCGATGACGACGCCCGCCTCAGCCTGCTGGCCGAGCGCATCGACGGCGCCATCGCGACGGTGTTCCGGCAGATGGCCATGAACCGGTTCGAGCACCTCGTCCACACGCGCCGGCGCAGCGAGGGGGAGCTCTCGGTGGACCGGATCTCCGAAGCCTGGGTCGAGAGCCAGTCCGAGCTGTTCGGCGATTCGGTCCAGATCACCGACGGCTACCGGCTGTGGTGGTCCTACGTGCCCCACTTCATCAATACGCCCGGCTACGTCTACGCCTACGCCTACGGCCAGCTGTTGGCGCTCTCGGTCTACAGCCGCTACCTCAAGGAGGGCGACTCCTTCGCCCCCGACTACCTCAAGCTGCTGGCGGCGGGCGGCTCGCGGACGCCCGAGGAGCTGGGTGCGATGGTCGGCATCGACCTCGCCGACCCGGGCTTCTGGGACTCGGGCCTGGCCCTGGTCGAGCAGCAGTTGCGCGACGCCGAGGACCTCGTCGCACAGCGCGCGAGCTGACCCGCGGGCTGCGGCGCCTAGTGCGTCTTGGCGTGCCGGGTGCGGGCGCGCTCTTCCTGGCGCTCCACCACGTTGACGATCAGCTTGATGATCTGATCGATCCCGGTGACCTTCGCGTCGCCATGCGCGAAGGCGGCGCGCCAGTCGTTGATATGCCCCTTGGTGGCCAGGTCGTTGAACTTCGCCCGCGGGATCTCCAGGCGGACCTTGGCGTCGGTGGCGATGTCCTTGGTGACCTTCGGCCCGGGCAGCTCCACCCGGTACATCTGCAGGTCGCGCCCGCCACGCAACTCCAGCCCGGCCACCAGCTTGAGCGGCTGTAGGGCCGGCACCTCCTCGAGGAACCGCATGACCGCGGTCTCGATGAGCGACTTGGTGTCAGACGGCGAGGACAGGGCTGAGGAGTCTAGTGGTCGTCGCAGGCCACGAGTGGCCGCTCACGCGTGTGAGGGCCACACCCCGCCTTCCCGTCCGGTGCGCTGCAGGCGGCGCCTACGGCTTGGGCATGACCGGCGCGACGCCGCCGTCATAGCCGGAGACGACGTGGCTGCCGTCCTTGGCCAGGAAGGCGTGGACCAGCGTCTGGCGAGCCGAGGTCGCGGCCGGGGCGAGGACCGCGGCCAGGGCGACGGCCGCGATGGCCAGGATGGCCAGCCGTCGCCGGAGGATGATCACGGGCGATGCGGTGAGTGCAGACATGGGTCTACCGTAGCGCGCCTGGGCAGCAGGTGCCCGCCTCTAGATCTTGTGGCGCTGCAGGAGCTTGCGCCCGATGACCATGCGCTGGATCTCCGAGGTGCCCTCCCCGATCAGCAACAGCGGAGCGTCGCGGTAGATGCGCTCGATCTCATACTCCTTGGAGTAGCCGTAGCCACCGTGGATCCGCAGGCACTCCTCGGCGCACATCCGTCCGGTCTCGGAGGCGAACAGCTTGGCCATGCCCGCCTCGATGTCCGACCGCTCGCCGGCGTCCTTCATGCGCGCCGCCTGGCGGGTGAGGAGCCGGGCGGCCTCCACCTGGGTGGCCATGTCGGCCAGCTTGAACTGGATGGCCTGATGCTCCGCGATGGGCTTGCCGAACGCCCGCCGCTCCTGCGCGTACTTCAGGGCGAGCTCGAGCGCCCGCTGGGCCAGCCCGACGCCGCGGGCGGCGACGTTGACGCGTCCCAGCTCCAGCGCGTCCATCATCTGGGGGAACCCCTTGTTGAGCCCTGCCTCCTCGCCGCCGAGGATGTCCTCGGGGGCGCGCTTGTAGCCGTCGAACACCAGCTCGGTGGACTCGACGCCCTTGTAGCCCATCTTCTTGATCTGCGGCGGGACGTTGAGGCCTTCGTAGTCCCCGGTGTTCTCGGCGGCGCCGGGCTCCTTGTCGGCGATGAAGCAGGTCAGCCCGCGGTGCTTGGGCTCGACGGTGGGGTCTGTGCGGGCGAGCACGAACACCACTCCTGAGCGCAGACCGTTGGTGACCCACATCTTGGTGCCGTTGATCTCATACGTGCCATCCTCGCGCTTCTTGGCGGCGGTCTTGATGGCGGCCACATCGGACCCGAGCTCGGGCTCGGACAGGCTGAAGGCGGCGCGGATCTCGCCGGTGGCCATCCTGGGCAGGTAGGTCTGCTTCTGCTCGTCGGTCCCGAACTTCATGAGCAGGTAGCTGCCGATGAAGTGGGTGTTGACGATGCCCGAGATGGAGATCCAGCCACGCGAGAGCTCCTCCACGATCATCGCGTACGTGGACAGGTCCAGCCCCATCCCCCCGTACTCCTCGGGGATGGTGACCCCGAACAGGCCGAGCTCCTTCATCTGCTCCACGATCGGCTCCGGGAACGCGTCCTCATGGTCGTAGTGCTCGGCGCTGGGGATGATCTGCTCGTCGACGAACTGGTGGACCATCTCGCAGATGGCCTTCTGTTCGTCGGTGAGATCGCTGACGGGGCTCGTCGCTGCCATGGGGTGTCGGACTCCTCGGGGGTCTTGAGTCGGTGCGCCGAGAATAGCTGGGGACTGCTACCGTCGCGCGCACCTGACCAGGGGCTGATACCGTCGCCTGCCCCTCTCAGCATCCTGAGAAACGTCGTAGGAGCGCCCCCACGGCCGGGTGGGCGTTGTCCGCATCGCAAGGAGGAGTTACATGATCAACTGTGCGATTCGTCGCCTGTCCGTCGCTGTGCCGATGGCCGCGGCAGTCTCGCTGTCTCTCGCCGTCGCGGCACAGGCAAAGAAGCCTCAGGCGCTCACGGTCTGCAAGCACGGCTGCCGATACGCGACGATCCAGTCCGCGGTCAACGCCTCGGGCAGGAACGCCACGATCACCGTCAAGCCCGGCAAGTACGTGGAAGGCGTGATCATCAGCGGCCACCAGCACGATGGGCTGCACATCATCGGTCAGACCAAGAACCCGGCCAAGGTGCTCATCGAGGGCAAGAACGCCAAGGGCCCCGGCGGCCCCGCGCAGAACGGCATCGAGGGCGACGGCGTCAACAACGTCGTGTTCGAGAACATGAAGGCCGAGCACTTCGCCGCCAACGGCTTCTACGTCAACCAATGCAAGGGCTACCTGTTCAAGAACCTGGTCGGCGCCTTCGAGCACGCCTACGGGCTGTTCGCGTTCGGCTGCATCGGGGGCCGGATGACGCACTCCACTGGATTCGGCAACGGCGACTCGGCGTTCTACGTGGGTGGCACGCCGGTCGAGAAGAAGCCCGTCGAGACGTTCATCGACCACGACACCGCGTACGAGAACGTCCTGGGCTACTCGGGCACGAACTCCAAGTACGTGACGATCGAGAACTCGCGGTTCTATAACAACGGCACCGGCATCGCGCCCAACACGCTGGTGTCCGAGCCCTTCGAGCCCACCGCGGACGGGGTCATCAAGAACAACCTCGTGTTTTGGAACAACTTCGACTACTACCGCAAGACCTCGCCCGTCAGGACGGTGTCCAGCGGGGTCGGCCCGGCGCGGATCAAGTACCCGGTCGGCGTCGGCATCCTCATCTTCGGCGGGACCGGTTGGGTCGTCAAGGACAATTCGATCTTCGGCAACTTCCTGATCGGCGGGTCCGCGGTCTCGGATCCCACCAACTCCACCGGCAAAGCGATCAACAACGCCAACCAGTTCATTAACAACAAGATGGGCGCCGCGTTCAACGACACCAACGGCACCGACTTCTTCAACGACGGCTCAGGCCGCGGGACATGCTTCGCCAACAACGGGGCGGTGACGCTCTATTCGGCCGCCGACGCTCCCGATTCGCAGCTCTATCCCGCCTGCCCTGCGACCACGGGCAGCGGGACGACCACCGGCGACTCAGATCAGGTCCAGGTGGTCGCCTCGGTCGTCAGCCAGACGACGGGGCAGGAGAAGTTCTGGCACGTTCACAAGCATCCGGCGTTTCATGGATACAAGCCCTTCGAGGGTTAGGGGGTTATGCAGATGAAGCACAAGGGGCTGACGACGCTCATCGCCTGTCTTGCCGTGGGCGCGGTCGGGGTTCCGGCCGCGCTCGGCACGACCACGCGCAAGCCGGTCGTCAAGAAGGTGCAGGTGGAGGACAACCTCTACTCGCCCACGCAGGTCACGATCAAGAAGAACCAGCAGGTCAACTGGGTTTGGAGCAACAGCAACTTCAACACCCACACGGTCAGCCTGGTCAAGGGCCCCAAGGGGGTCAGCAAGCGCAAGTTCAGTTCCATGCAGGCCAGCACGGGGGTCCACTTCAAGCTGACCTTCCTGAAGCCGGGCGTTTACCACTTCCGGTGCATGCTGCACCCGCTGGAGATGAACATGAACGTGACCGTCAAGAACTAGGCGGCGACCAAGGGGGGTTCCTCGTGACCGGACCAATCGGGCGGCGGCAGTTCGTCGCCAGCGCCGGTGGGACGCTGTTCTGCACCCTGGCGGGACAGCGGCTGAGCAGCAACTCGCACGTCAACATCGACACCTTGAGCGGCGGCATCCCAGTGCCGCCCAAGGTGGCGGCCTACTACGCCGCACAATCCGAGGCGCACCCCGACCTCGCCGCCGGCGCGGGGTCGCAGTTCGTCTCGGACACCACGCCGCGGGCCGTCGCGGCCTCGGGCCAGGTGCACACCTACTGGATCAAGGCCGTCAGGACCAAGTGGAACATCGTCCCCACCCACCACGACGGCATGATGGACAAGAAGGTGCCGGGCAAGACGACGTTCACGGCACTGGCCTACCAGCCGTGGGCCCCCGGCTTCGCCAAGCCACTGGGCCCGCCCCAGATCCCGGGGCCGCTGCTCCAGGCGCAGACGGGGGACACGATCGTCGTCAACTTCCGCAACCAGACCGGCGTCCCGGTGACGATGCACCCGCACGGGATCTTCTACACCCATGACATGGACGGCGCCTACAAGGGCAAGTACACCGAGCCCGGCGGGTTCGTCGAGAACAACCGGACCTTCCAGTACGTCTGGGAGGCTCGCCCGGGGACCGAGGGCGCATGGCTCTACCACGACCACGGCCCCATGGATCCTGTGCCGGTGTTCAAGGGGCTGTTCGGTGGGCTGATCATCCGCAAGCCCACCGACCCGGTGTCCAGCCAGGAGTTCTTCGTCTTCCTGCACTCCTTCACCCCGCTGGCCACCGGCTTGGACCAGCAGTTCTCCTGCATCAACGGGCGCGCCTACGCCGGCAACACGCCCACGTACCACGCCAAGGTGGGCGACACGGTCACCTGGCATGTGTTCGCGATCGACAACGACTTCCACGCCTTCCACCTCCACGGACACCGCTGGACCGAGGACGGCGTCGTCATCGACAATCGCGTGCTGGGACCGGCCGATGTGACCTCGTTCACGATCGTGGAGGACAACCCCGGCCGCTGGTTCTACCACTGCCACGTGTTCTCCCACCTGCACATGGGAATGAACGGGTGGTACGTCGTCAGCCCCTGAGTCGCCTGCGCCGTGCGGCCGCCGCCGTCCTGGCGGCCGCCGTCGCCCCCGCGCTGGCCGCCGCACAGCCCGCCCGCGCGGCCGACGCCAAGGTCGCCATCGGCCACTATGAGTGGTCGCACCCGGTGGTTCACGTCGACCTCGGCCAGCACGTCACGTGGTACTGGGTGGGCCCGGACACCGAGCACTCGGTCACCGGGATCTCGGCCGACGACCTCGCCGATGACTCCGACCCGGGCCGGCTCCCCGATCACCGTCTCGGCTCGACCTTCCGGCTGAGCTTCACCGCGCCCGGCGTGTACGAGTTTCAGTGCAAGCTGCACCCGGTGGTCCATGGCGAGGTCATCGTCTCGGCGACGCCGGGGGATCCCGCCGATGACCCCGACCCGGTGCCACGGCTCAACGTCGACCTCACGCGGCCGACCCTCAGCGGACTGTTCCTCTCGCGCACGGCCTTCCGCGCCGGCGCTGGGGCCACCCTGAACCTGACCCTCGACGATCCCTCGGCGGTGGACGCGGAGATCTGGCACGTCGCCGGCGGTCATCGCAGCACCTACGCCGGGTGGCAGACCTGGCACGCCCACATCGGCTTCAACTATCTGCCGTTCGGCGTCCGTGGGCACCATTTCCGCCCCGCCCCGGGGCGCTACGTCGCGTTCGTGCGGGCCACGGACCTGTTCAACAACGTCAGCGCCGGCCACCGCGTGGCGTTTCGCATCCTGAGGGCGCCGCACCCCCGGCGCAGGCGCGGGCGCTGAGTCTCGGGTGGATCAGTCGGCGGCGGCCGCGGCCTCGGAGCGCACACGGCGGCTCCACGGCGACTCGGGCCGCTCCTGGAGCTCGCCGTCGAGCTCGATGTCGACCTTCTCGTTGAAGAAGCACAGCAGCCCGGCGATCCGGCCCACCTCGGCCAGCGGCTTCTCGTAGTACCAGATGAGGTCCTTGCCGTCGCTGCCGTCGCTGCCGTCGTGGTCGCCCAGCTTGACCGAGTGATAGGCGGCCGTTCCCTTGTACGGACACCGCGTCACGGTCTCGGAGGGTTCGAGCTCGGCCACCACGTCCTCGCGCGGGATGTACCAGCGCGGCGGCAGGTTGGACTCAAAGAGGGCGAGGGCCCGTTCGGTCTCGGCCAGCAGCTCGCCGTCCAGCGAGATCCGGATGTGGCGATCGGTGCCGACCACGTCGACGCGATGGTAGGGATCGCGCGGATGCACGCCGATCTGCTCGCCCTCCTCCAGCCAGCGACCCATGCGGTCGAAGTAGAACGCCACCAGGTCCTTGAGGAACGGCGCGTCGGGCAACGGCTCCGGGTAGTACCACGCCCCGTTCTCCACGGTCTCGCCGCCGGCGCGAATCGTGTAGTAGGAGGCGTCACCCTTCTTGGGGCAGTGCGTGTGCCGGTCGGTCGGCTCCAGCACGTCGGAGCGCACGTCCTCGGGCGGGAAGTAGTACGTCGGCTGCAGCCCGGACTCGTGGAGGATGAAGGCGCGGCGGCTGTCGGCGATGACCTCGCCGCCGACCTCGACCCGGATGCGCTTGGGCGTCGGCTCGAGGTAGATGGTGCGGCCCGGGGGCGGCGGCTCGAAGTTGAAATGGCCGGCGGGCTTCTTGCTCAAAGGGCCGTTTCCGGTCATCCATCCCATGCCAAGCAGCGTATCAGTGCTCCGGTGCCGGCCCGGGAGGCCTGGCAGACTGCCGCCGGTGAACTTTGCGCGTGACGTCGTTGATGCTGCGCCGCCCGGGGACCGGGCCCTGATCGAGTTGGCCCGCGACGGCCGCCGGCGCGAGTGGACCTTTGGCGAGGTGGCGGACGCCTCGGCCCGCCTCGCCGGGACGCTGGCCGCCGCCGGCATCGAACGGGGCGACGTGGTCATGACCCTGATCGGGAACCGTCCCGAGTGGGTCCTGACGATGGTCGCCTGCTTTCGCCTCGGCGCGGTGGCGTTGCCCTGCAACGAGCAACTTCGGGCCAAGGACCTGCGCCAGCGCCTGCACGCCGCCCAGCCAAAGCTCATCCTCGCCGACGAGCGCAATGCCGGCGAGCTGACCGCGGCCGCTCCCGACGAGACGCGGATGAGAATCATTCTCATTCCCAATCAGGAGCTGTTCGCCTCAGCGCCCGCCCCCGCCGTCGACCTGGGCCCCACCGACCCCTGCCTGATCACCTTCACCAGCGGGACCACCGGGGAGGCCAAGGGCATCGTCCACGGTCAGCGCTACCTCCCGGGCCAGCGGCTGCAGGCCGAGCACTGGCTCGGCGGGCGGCCGGGCGATCTGGTGTGGTGCACGGCCGCCAGCGGCTGGTCCAAGTCGGCGCGCAACGTCTTCATCGCCCCGTGGCTCACGGGCGCCGCCGCGCTGCTGCACGACGCGCGCTTTGACCCTGAGCAGCGGCTGGAGATCCTCGCCGCCGAGCAGGTCAACGTGCTGTGCATGGCGCCCACCGAGTACCGGGTGATCGCCAAGCGCGCCCAGCCCGTCCCGGTGGGGTCCCTGCATGGACTCGTCGCCGCCGGCGAGGCGCTCAACCCCGAGGTGCTGCGCGCCTTCAAGGAGGGCACGGGCCTCGAGATCCGCGACGGCTACGGCCAGACCGAGACCGGGCAGCTCACCGGCATGCCGCCGGGCGCTGCGGTCCGCCCGGGCTCGATGGGCCGGCCGCTGCCCGGGATCGCGCTCGAGATCGACGATGACGAACTCGTCCTCGCCCACCCCGGCACGGATCCCACCTTCTTCGTGGGCACCCTCGGCGGCGAGCCCTCGCCCGAGGACCGGCCCTGGCGGACGGGAGACCGGGTCGCTCGCGACGAGGACGGCTACCTGTACTTCGAGGGCCGGACCGACGATGTGATCATCTCGGCGGGGTACCGCATCGGCCCCTTCGAGGTCGAGTCCGCGCTCGTCTCCCACGGCGCGGTCGCCGAGGCGGCGGTGGTGGCGGCCCCCGACGACGAGCGCGGCGCCGTGGTGCGCGCGGTGGTGGTCCTGCGCGACGGCTACGCGCCCACGGCGGCCCTGGTGGCCGAGCTCCAGGACCACGTCAAGACCGAGACGGCGCCCTACAAGTACCCGAGGATCGTCGACTTCGCGGCGGAGCTGCCCAAGACCACGAGCGGCAAGGTGCAGCGAGCGCTTCTGCGCGGCCATTGAGCGGAGTTCTGGTGCAGCGCGCGCTAGCCTGAACGGGCGATGGACGCGTCCCGCCCCGCGATCGCCATCTCCACCCCCTTCACCCACGCCAGCTATGGCGTGTGGCATCAGCACTCTGCGGTCCTGCCCGCCGGCTACGTGGACGCCGTGCGCCGGGCCGGCGGCCTGGCGCTGATGGTCGCGCCCGAGCTCGAGCTCGCGGCCGAGCCCGATGAGCTGCTCGAGCGCGTCGACGGCCTGATCATCTCCGGCGGCGTCGACGTCGACCCCAGCACCTACGGGGCCGACCCCCACCCCGAGACCAAGGGCTGCACGCCTGAGCGCGACGCCTTCGAGGTCGCGCTGGTCCGCCGCGCGGTCGAGCTCGACATGCCGGTGCTCGGCGTCTGCCGCGGCATGCAGGTGCTCAACATCGCCTACGGCGGCACGCTGCACCAGCACCTGCCCGAGACCTTCGGCCACCACGAGCATCGCCGCGTTCCGGGCAACTTCGACGAGGCCGACCACGACGTGCGCCTGCTCCCGGACTCACTGGCCGCCGCGGCCGCGGGCGAGCTCCTGCACACCACCAAGTCCCATCATCACCAGGGCGTGGACGCGATCGGCGAGGGCCTGGTCGTCACCGGGCGCTCGTCGATCGATGAGCTCAGCGAGGCGATCGAACTCCCGGACCGCCGGTTCGTCCTGGGCGTCCAGTGGCATCCCGAGGCCGACGAGCGCAGCCGCGTCATCGCCGCCCTCGTCCGGGCGGCCGCCGAGTACCGGGAGGCCCGCCCCTATCGGACCGCGATCGGCTCGCCGTAGCCCGCCTCGCGCACCGCGCGCTGTACCTGCTCGGCGTGCCGGGGCCCGCGCGTCTCGAGCACGAGCTGGACGGCTGACTCTCTCACGTGGAGATCGAAGCCCTCGCGGATGTGCTCCACGTCCAGCAGGTTGGCGCCGAGCTCGCCGACGAGGGCCAGAAGCACCGCCAGCGAGCCGGGACGGTCGGGTAGCCGCGCCAGCAGGACGTAGCGGCGGCCCGCCTGACTCTCGTGGCGCCGCGCGATCTGGGCCAGCAACCCCGGATCGACATTGCCGCCCGAGAGGATCACGGCGGTGGTGCCGGCGGCACCGGGCTTCGCTCGGCCGGCCAGCACCGCGGCGACTCCGACGGCGCCGGCGCCCTCGACCACGAGCTTGGCCCGCTCGAGCAGGAACACCATCGCCTCGGCCACCTCGTCCTCGGAGACGACGACCAGACCGTCGACCCAGCGCTGGATGAGCTCGAGCGTCAACGCGCCGGGGCGCTTGACCGCGATCCCGTCGGCGATCGTCAGAGCCGAGGCCACCGCCACGGGCTCGCCCGCGGCCAGCGAGGCCGGGAAGGGCGCGCAGGCCTCGACCTGCACTCCGATGACCTCGACGTCGGGCCGTTCGGACTTGACGGCGATCGCCACCCCGCTGATCAACCCGCCTCCCCCCACCGGGACGATCACCCGCGCCAGGTCCGGGACCTGCGCCAGCAGCTCGAGGCCGACCGTGCCCTGACCCGCGATCACCACCGGATCGTCGAACGGGTGCACGAAGGCATGCCCGCCGGAGGTGGCGTACTCCCGTGCCGCGGCCAGCGATTCGTCGACGCTCTCGCCCACGAGGCGCACCCGGGCGCCGAGCGCGGTGGTGGCCTCGGCCTTGCCGATGGGAGCCGACTCGGGCATGAACACGTCGCAGGACACGCCGCGCTCCCGCGCCGCGTAGGCCACCGCCTGAGCGTGGTTGCCGGCGCTTGCGCAGACCACGCCGTCCTCGCAGGCCGCGCCCAGCGACGCGATCTTGGCCAGCGCGCCGCGGATCTTGAATGACCCGGTCCGCTGGAGGTTCTCGGCCTTGAGCGCGGCGGTGATCCCGGTCCGCTCGGCCAGCGTCCGCGAGCTCAGCGCCGGCGTTTCGCGGATCACTCCGGCGCCCGCCGCGGCGGCGCGGCGGATGTCATCGGCCGTCGGTGGAGCGGGCCGGGACAGCGAAGCCGACTCAGCCTCCAAGCGCCACGACCGCATCCATCTCGACCTGGGCCCCACGCGGCAGGGCGGCGACGCCGATGGCCACCCGCGCAGGCGGACTCGACTCGAAGAACGAGGCGTAGACCTCGTTGACCGAGGCGAACTCCGACATGTCGGTGAGGTAGATCGTCACCTTCACGGCCTCGCCGAGCGTGACGCCGCCGGCGTGGCAGACGGCCGCGAGGTTCTCCAGGCAGCGTCCCGCCTGGTCGGCGGCGGTGACTCCGACGATGTCTCCGGTACGGGGGTCCAGCGGGATCTGCCCGGAGCAGAACAACAGCCCCCCGGCGGCGACGGCGTGCACATACGGACCGATGGCCGCCGGCGCATCGCTGGCCGTGACCGGCTCCCTGTTACCAGCCAAGTCTTCTCCTTTCAGCCTCAGAGCACTCTCGCATCACAAGCCTATTGCCCCCAACCCGCCGGGGTAGCCTCCCCCATACGATGCCCAACCGCCTCGCCCACGAGACCTCCCCTTATCTGCTCCAGCACGCCCACAATCCCGTGGACTGGTATCCGTGGGGCGAGGAGGCGCTGGAGCGCGCCCGCGCGCTGGATCGCCCGCTGCTGGTCTCGATCGGCTACTCGGCCTGCCACTGGTGCCATGTCATGGAGCGCGAGTCCTTCGAGGATGCCGAGGTGGCGGCATTCATGAACGAGCACCTCGTCTGCATCAAGGTCGACCGCGAGGAGCGGCCCGACATCGACGCCGTGTGCATGGAGGCCTGCCAGGCCATGACCGGCCAGGGCGGCTGGCCGCTGAACGCCTTCCTCACCCCCGAGCAGGCCCCGTTCTACGTCGGAACCTACTTCCCGCCCGAGTCGCGTCACGGGCTGCCCAGTTGGCGGGCGGTGCTCGAGGCCGTGGCCGAGGCCTGGGATGAGCGCGCTGACCGCGTCCGCGCCCAGGGCGCCCAGGTCCTCAGCTCTCTGGGCGGCGCCACCCGGCTTCCGGCCACCGAGGAGCCGATCACCGAGGCGGTGCTCGAGGCGGCGGTCGCCGGGCTGCAGCGGATCCATGACGCGGCCAACGGCGGCTTCGGGCGCTCCCCGAAGTTCCCGCAGGCCTCGCTGGTCGAGTTCCTGCTGGCCCGCGGCGAGCGCACCATGTCGCTCGGCGCCCTGCGAGCGATGGCGGCGGGCGGGATCTACGACCAGGTCGGCGGCGGCTTTGCCCGCTACGCCGTGGACGCGACCTGGACGGTGCCACACTTCGAGAAGATGCTCTACGACAACGCGCTGCTCGCGCGCGCCTACCTGCACGGCTGGCAGGTGTCGGGCGAGCCGCGGCTGCGGCGGATCTGCGAGGAGACGCTGGACTGGGCGCTACGAGAGATGCGCGGACCCGAGGGCGGCTTCTGCTCGGCGCTGGACGCCGACTCCGAGGGGGTGGAGGGCAGGTTCTATGTCTGGACCCTGGACGAGCTGCGCGCCGCTCTGGGCGACGGCGAGCGCTTTGACGAGGCGGTGGCCTTCTTCGGCGCCAGCGAGCGTGGCAACTTCGAGGGCGCCAACGTGCTGGAGGGGCGCGGACCCGAGCCGGAGCGGCTGGCCGAGGTCCAGTCCGCGTTGCTGGCGGCCCGCGAGCAGCGCGTCCGCCCCGGGCTCGACGACAAGCGCCTGACCTCCTGGAACGCGCTCATGGTGGCGGCGCTGGCCCAGGCGGGGGCGGCGCTCGAGCGTCCGGACTATGTCGAGGCCGCGGTCGAGTGCGCCGAGTTCCTGCTGCGCGACATGCGCGACTGCGATGGGCGCCTGCTGCGCACCTTCAAGGACGGTCGCGCCCACATCGACGCCTACCTCGAGGACCATGCCTACCTGGTCGAGGCGCTGCTGACCCTGTACGAGGCCACCTTCGACGCGCGCTGGTACGCGGAGGCACGGGCCATGGCCGACACGATGATCGAGCGCTTTGCCGACGAGGAGCAGGGCGGCTTCTTCACCACCGCCGCCGACCATCGTGAGGGCTTCGCCCGCCAGAAGGACCTCGACGACTCCCCCATCCCCTCAGGCGGCGCGGCCGCCGCCTTCGGGCTCCTGCGCCTTGCCCGCATGACCGGCGAGTTCGACTACGAGCGTCGTGCCCTGGAGGTCCTGCGTGTGCGCGCCCCGATCGTGGGCCAGCATCCTCACGGCTTCGGGCACACCCTGCAGGCCCTGGACTTCCATCTGGCCTCGGTGCGCGAGGTGGCCATCGCCGGCCTCGGCGACGACCCGGGCGCGGCTGCGCTGGCACGGGTCGTCCGCGGGGCCTACCGCCCCCACGTGGTCCTGGCCGGGGGTGAGGGCGACGGGGTGCCGCTGCTGGAGGGGCGCACGCCGGTGGACGGGCGCGCCGCCGCCTACGTGTGCGAGCACTTCGCCTGCCGGGCGCCGGTCACCGAGCCTGAGGCGCTCGCGGCGGCGCTGTGACGCGGGGGGTTCGGGGGCCCGTCCGGCTCGACGCCGGGCCCTCCCAGCGCCGCGGAGCTACAGGACCGGGAGGTAGCGCTCGAGCTCCCAGGGAGTGACCTGGACGCGATAGTCGTCCCACTCCTGGCGCTTGATCTCGATGTAGCGGTTGAACATGTGCTCGCCCAGGGTGCGCAGCACGAGCTCTGACTGGGAGGTGAGCTCGATGGCCTCGCCCAGGGTCTCGGGCAGCTGGTCGATGCCCAGCCGGCGACGCTCGTCGGGCGAGAGGTGGTAGAGGTTCTTCTCCATGGGATCGGGCAGCTCATAGCCGTGCTCGATCCCCTCCAGCCCCGCCTGGAGCAGGACGGCGAAGGTCAGGTACGGGTTGCAGGCCGGGTCCGGGCAGCGCAGCTCCATGCGCGTGGCGCGCTCCTTGCCGGGGTGATAGAGCGGCACGCGGACGAGCGCCGAGCGGTTGCGGCGGGACCAGGCAACATAGACGGGCGCCTCGTAGCCGGGCACGAGCCGCTTGTAGGAGTTGACCCACTGGGCGAACACGGAGCAGATCTCGCGCGCATGGCGCAGCTGACCGGCGATGAACGCCTTGCCCACGTCAGAGAGGTAGTAGGGATCATCGGAGTCAAAGAACGCGTTCTGGCCGCCGCGGAACAGCGACTGGTGGGTGTGCATGCCCGAGCCGTTCTTGCCGAACAGCGGCTTGGGCATGAAGGTGGCGTGCAGCCCGTACTTCATGGCGTATTCCTTGACCGTGATCCGGTAGGTCATGCAGTCGTCGGCCATCTTCAGCGCATCGGCGTAGCGCATGTCGATCTCGTGCTGGCTGGGGCCCACCTCGTGATGGGTGTACTCGGTGTGGATGCCGAGCTGCTCCAGGGCCAGCACCGTCTCGCGGCGCAGGTCCGAGCCGGCATCCAGCGTGGTCAGGTCGAAGTAGCCACCCTCGTCGAGGACCTCGGTGGACTTGGCGTCGCGAAAGTAGAAGTACTCCAGCTCCGGGCCGACGTAGAAGTGGTCGAAGCCCATGCTCTCGGCGCGCTGGATGGCCCGGCGCAGCACGTGGCGCGGGTCGCCCTCATACGGCGTGCGCTCAGGGGTGAGGATGTCGCAGAACATCCGGGCCACGCCCGCTTCACTGGGGCGCCAGGGCAACCCGATGAACGTGCTCGCGTCCGGCTGGGCGATCATGTCGGACTCCTCGATGGCGTTGAAGCCGGTGATCGAGGACCCGTCGAAGCCCATGCCGCCCTCGAACGCGTCCTCGAGCTCGGTCACGTTGATCGAGAACGCCTTGAGCTGGCCGAGGATGTCGGTGAACCAGAGGCGGATGAAGCGGATGTCGCGCTCCTTGACCATCGCCAGGACGTCGTCTGGGGTGGGGCTGATCGTCTCCGGTGTCTGGGCCATGGGGCGGGAACCTTACTTGGCCGCGCCGCGCGCAGCCATGTGCGCAGGACCAGAGAGGGCGGGAGCGAGGGCCAACGGGCGGGTCAGGCCGGCGTACGCGGAGCGCGGTCGCCCAGCCACCGCCGGGCCCAGCTCTGGAGCTCGGTCAGGGCGGGCTCCAGCTCGGAGCCCATCCGGCTGAGCTCGTACTGCACGCGCAGCGGAGGGCCCGGGATGACGGTGCGCTGGACCATCCCCCGCGCTTCGAGCTCCTTCATGCGCTCCGAGAGAAGGCGATCAGAGAGCTCGGGGATCGCCTGGGCGATCTCCGAGAAGCGCAGGGGCCCGTCCATCAGCACGCGGAGGATCGCGCCGGTCCAGCGCCGCCCGACCAGCTCGACCGCCTCGTGGTAGAGGGGGCAGCAGTTGCCGGGGGCCGCGTCCTCACTGGTACCGCGGGCCCGATCCTCGGTGGAGGAGTGGTGGTTCGCGGCCATCTGGGACCCTTAGCTTAACGCTCTCGGCGGTCGCTGCGCCTCGGCCCTACGCGGCCTCGAGCTGTCGGGAGGCCTCGGATGACCCGTCTACCGGTATATCGCCGGCGACGTTGATCATCGCCGTGAAGCCCTCCAGCGACACCGCGGCGATCGCCTCGAGGATCTCCTCGTCGTCCCACCCGGCCTCGCGTGCCTCCTCGTGCAGGTGCATCGCGGGTCGCCCCTCCTCCAGCAGCGCCTGCAGGTAGCGCAGCAGGGCGGCCTCGTGGGGGTCCTTGGAGCCGAACTGGCGCGCGGCCGCGACCTCATCGAGCGCCAGACCGGCGGCCCGGGCAGCCCGCGAGTGCATGGCGATGCCGGGCTCGGAGTGGTAGTGCTCGGCGACGGCCAGGGCGATGCGCTCGAGCGTGGGCAGCGTCAGCTTGCCGTGCCGCAGCTCAGAGCGAAAGCGGGCGTAGGCGCGCAGTGCCGCCGGGGATCCGGCGAGCACACCCAGGAAGTTCGGCAGTTGGCCGCCCGAGGACAGGGCGCCCCGCAGCACCGCCGCCGAGCCCTCCGGGGCGGTCAGGTCGTCGTGGATCTGGAACCTGCTCATTGAAGTTTTCATCGCTGACCACCGAGATCTGAAAGGAGGAGGGAAGGCAGACGCCCGAGGGAATGCTGCCCTTTACTTTCAACATCTGCTTACGGAACATAAGTGTAACTCCGGGCGCCGCCTCTGGCAAGGGTTTTCAGGGCCGCCTTTCACCTTGTACGGACGGGCCTAAACAAGAGATCACCGCCTGCCTAATGGTTGCGTAAGGGGGCGAACGCCCCCGGGGTCCCCGGACGCCCGCGCCCCGTCGCCGTCGCTACGAGCGAGGCCTCAGACCGTCACCACCGCTTCCTGCCTCAAAACCCATTTCGCGTCTCTGGACCCGGCAGGTGTGGCCGATTTTGCAGCTATTTCCTGCACGATCGGCCACGACCAGGGAAAGCGCCGCCGTCCTAGGTCGGCGGTCTGGCTAGTGCAGGTGCGCGACCGCGTGCAGCGTCGCGGCGTGCGCGCTCGTCACGGCGGCGAGAATCAGCATCACGCCCAGCACGAACGCCCACAGGGCGGCGCGATCGGGGCGAAAGCCCGAGCGCTCGTACCGACGCTCGGGGCGGCGGCGGGAGGTCTGGCGCGCGGGGACGTAGCGGTCGGCCACCTGGCCGCGAATCGTCACCGTGCGACGACCGGCGACCCCCCCGGCGGGCGAAGACTCGGCCGTCGCGGGCGACCACTCGGCCGGCGCGGGCGACCACCCGGCCGGCGCGGGCGACCACTCGGTCGGCGCGGGCGCCTCATGCTCGGAGGCGCGGCGCGCTGAGGCGGCGCGGGCCACGGGCGCGGGCGGCTGCATGTCCGAGGACCAGTCGAAGGAGTCGATCGATGCGGGCTCGGACGCGGCCCAGTCGTCGAGCGCACGCACGGGCGACGGGAGCGGGTCCCGGGCGTCCCACTCGAGCAATGCGGCGCGAGCGGCGCTGATCGCAGCCCTCCGCTCGTCCTGCCGGCTCCGGCCGTCCTCCTGGCTATGGCCGTTCTGCCGGCTATGGCCGTCCTGCCGGGTACGGCTCTCCCGGGCCTCAGCTACCCCTGATCGCGGCATTCGTCGTCCTCTTTCTCTGCTTGCGGGGTTAGCTGACGGGCTCGCGCCGAAAGAGCGGCGCTACGCGCTGGGCGCGATTAGCCCCAACAACCTGGGTCCCCCGCTTCCACATCCCCACCGGCGGCATGGAGCGGATTGGAATTCAGCTGGTCGGAGCGGCGATCCTACCAACGCTTCCGGCGGATAGAGATCCGCAGCTTTTCGCAAAGTGCGGCGTTATTGGTCGCCGGCCTCTGCGTCGGCGGCAAGAGGCTATTCGTTGCCGGCGACTTTGGCGACGAAGGCGGCGACGTTCTGGGCGTCGTCGCCCTGCACGACGGCCGCGGGCATGACGCCATAGCCCAGGCAGCCCTCGTTGGAGCCCTTGGGCGGGTTGGGCAGGCAGCCATTGTTGATCGTGTTCAGGACGACGGACTGCGCCGGCTTGAGGACGTCGAGGTTGGGCCCGACCTTGCCCACCG
>DASXJW010000102.1:0-8750 GCA_036497165.1 Solirubrobacteraceae bacterium | reverse complement strand
GTCGGTGTCGGCCTCGGGACGGTGGATCTGGTAGAGGTCGATCCAGTCGGTCTGCAGGCGGCGCAGCGAGTTCTCCACCTCGCGCACGATCCAGCGGCGGGAGTTGCCGAACTCGTTGGGGTCGTCGCCCATCGAGCCGTGGATCTTCGTGGCGAGGACGACGTTGTCGCGCCGGCCGCCGGCCAGTGCCTTGCCGACGATCTCCTCCGACTCCCCGCGCGAATAGACGTCGGCGGTGTCGATGAAGTTGATGCCCGCGTCCAGGGCGCGGTGGATGATGCGGATCGAGTCGTCGTGGTCGGTGTTGCCCCAGTCCCCGAACATCATCGCGCCGAGGCAGAGGGGGCTGACCTTGACGCCTGTGGTTCCTAGTGTGCGGTAGTCCATGGCCTGGACACTAGGAACCCACGTGTGACGTTTCTGGTCCCGGCGCCGCGCGCATAGCCGCGGACAGGGCCGCTGCCGTCCAGTAGATCGCCGACGATAACGACGGAAATCGTGCGCGCCCGCGCCGCTGGTGGGCTGCGTGTGGAATCGATGTCGTGTAGCGACCTCGACCTCACACGCTCGGTCTGGCGGCGTCGCGCGTGCGGAAATTCGGTCGTTCGGCGCGGCACCGGCGCGACGCCCGCCCGGGCGGCGAACGCGCGCAGGAGTAAGTTGAGAGCCCATGAGCGACGACACACACTTCGGACTGACCGGGCTGGCGACGATGGGCGCCAACCTCGCCCGCAACGTGGCGCATCACGGCATCCCGGTGGCCGTGCACAACCGCACCACGAGCCGCATGCACCGATTCCTCGAGGAGCATGGCTCCGAGGGCCCGATCAGCGGATACGAGACGACCCAGGAATGGGTTCGGGCCCTCGCCCCGCCGCGCGTGCTGATGAGCATGGTCCAGGCCGGTCCCGCCACCGACGCCGTGATCGACGAGATCGCCCAGTACGTGGACAAGGGCGACATCATCATCGACGGCGGCAACGCCCACTACCGCGACACCCAGCGCCGGCACGCCAAGCTCGCCGAGCAGGGCATCCACTTCATCGGCTCCGGCGTCTCCGGCGGCGAGGAGGGCGCCCTGAACGGGCCGAGCATCATGCCCGGCGGCGACCGCGAGGCCTATGACGCGTCGGTCAAGCCCATCTTCGAGGCGATCGCGGCCAAGGTCGACGGCACGCCGTGCTGCACCTACGTGGGTCCCGACGGGGCTGGGCACTACGTGAAGATGGTCCATAACGGCATCGAGTACGCCGACATGCAGCTCATCGCCGAGAGCTATGACCTGCTGCGCAACGGCGTCGGCTGGGAGGTGCCGCGGATCGCGCAGCGCTTCGAGCGCTGGAACCAGTCAGAGCTCGAGTCATTCCTCATCGAGATCTCCGCCCGGGTCCTGTCCAAGACCGATGACGCCACGGGCAAGCCCCTGGTCGACGTCATCCTCGATGCCGCCGAGCAGAAGGGCACCGGACGGTGGACCGCGCAGGACGCGCTCGAGCTCGGCGTGCCACTCACCGGGATCACCGAGGCGGTGTTCGCCCGCTCGCTGAGCGCGCTCAAGGACCAGCGCGTCCACGCCTCGGGCGTCCTCAGAGGGCCTGCCGACCGCACCGCCGATGACTCGCTGGCCGACGACCTCGAGCACGCTCTGTACGCATCCAAGATCGTCTCGTACGCCCAGGGCTTTGCGCAGATGGCGGCGGCCGCCGACACCGAGGGCTGGGACATCGACCTCGGGTCCATGGCGACGATCTGGCGAGGCGGCTGCATCATCCGCGCGCGCTTTTTGGACCGCATCCGCGAGGCCTACGACCAAGAGCCCGGCCTGGCCAACCTCATGCTCGCCGACTTCTTCGCCCAGGCGCTGGAGAACGCGCAGGAGCCGTGGCGTCGCGTGGTGGCCAGGGCCGCCGAGCTGGGCATTCCCACGCCCGCGTTCTCGAGCTCGCTGGCCTACTACGACGGCTACCGCCGGGCCCGCGGGCCGGCCAGCCTCATCCAGGGGCTGCGCGATCTGTTCGGCGCCCACACCTACAGGCGCATCGACCGCGAGGGGACGTTCCACACATTGTGGGGCGGCGACGGCTCGGAGGTCGAGAGCTAACAGGGGGCGTACCCGCCCCCGCTCCCCCGCCCGTGCGGGTGGTTGTCGCGCTGCGTTTGACACCCCCTCTCGCGCCGGTTAGCGTTGCTGTAAGGGGAAGCAGGCGCCGCGCTGGGCGCGGTGCGAGAGCAGGTTCACTCCAGATAGGAGAGCATATGACCGGGTTCCGTCGTCCGTCTCTGCGCGGCCACCGTGTGCTGGCGGCGCTTGTCGCGTGCGCGGGGATGGCGATCGTCCAATGCGGGGTCGCCCAGGCCTCCGCCCGAGGCCATCACCGCGGAGATCACGGCTCGGGGGGTCGCCACGGCGCCCTCATCGTGTCCTCGTCGGGCAGCTCGGGCAACGGCGGACGCTTCTGTGGCAGCGCCACCTTCTCGACGATCCAGTCCGCAGTCGACGCCGCCGGCGCGGGCGCCACGGTCATCGTCTGTCCCGGCACCTACCCCGAGGACGTGATCATCTCCACGCCGCTGCGGCTCATCGGTCTGCACGGGGCGACGGTGCAGGGCTCATCGACGGCCAACGGCAACTGTGATCAGCTCGGTCCAACCGGCCCCGGGAGCGCGCCGTGCCTGGCGGGCATCACGATCAAGTCCAGCTGGGTGAGCGTCCGCGGGTTCACCATCACCGGCGCGATCGGCGAGGGCGTCCTGGCCACCGGATCGCTGGCCGGCGGATCCATCAGCCACGTCTCGATCACCGGCAACCGCGTGACCGGCAACGACACCGGCGGTGCTCAGTCGCCCAACTCGCCGTATCCACAGTGCAATCCGGCCGGTCCGGTCCCGGGCGACTGCGGCGAGGGCATCCACCTCATGGGCGTGTACGACTCCACCGTGTCCGGCAACTACGACAGCGGCAACAGCGGCGGCGTCCTGATCACCGACGAGTTCGGGCCCACGCATGACAACCTGATCGCGCACAACATCATCAAGGACAACCTGTTCGACTGCGGCGTCACCGTGCCGGGCCACAACCCATTCGCGCTGGACGCCAGCGGCAATCGCCAGCCATCGGTGGCAGGTGACTTCCGCAACGTCATCGCCGACAACGTGATCACCGGCAACGGCGTCAAGGGCGAGGGCGCAGGAGTGATCTTCGCCAACGCCTCGGCCGGCAGCGCCTCCTACGACAACCTCGTGATCCACAACTACATCGCCGGCAACGGACTGGGCGGCGTGACGTTGCACGCCCATCCCATCGCGCCGGGGACGTTCGAGGACCTGAACGGCAACAACGTCATCGGGAACGCCATCGGCCAGAACAACCTCGCCCCGGACACGGATCCGGGACCGAATGCGCCGACGACCACGGTCGGCGTCCTGGTCTACGGGGCGGTCCCCGTGACGATCAAGATCGCTCATAACAAGATCTTCGACAACAACATCGGGATCTGGCTGGGCACCGGCGGCAACATCACCGCCGAGCTCCGGCACAACCGGTTCGCCAACGTGACGACGCCGGTCCTCGTGCAGCCCTAGACACTCGAAACGGTTCGCCCGGCGGTGCCGCCTCGTGCGCGCCGCCGGGCCGCCGTCAGCCGCACGGTGGATCAGGTGACCGGCGAGAGCCTCAGGTGACCGGCGAGAAGCCTCAGGTGACCGGCGAGAGCCCCGGGATCCAATTGGTCCCGGCCAGCGGCACCTTCGCCATCGCCGCGGCCTCGATGGTGAGGGCCACCAGGTCCTCGGGCTCGAGGTTGTGCACGTGGGACTTGCCGCACGCGCGGGCGATCGTCTGGGTCTCCAGCGTCAGGGTGCGCAGGTAGTTCGCCAGCCGCCGGCCGCCCAGCACCGGGTCCAGCCGCGCCGCGAGCTCCGGCTCCTGGGTGGAGATACCGGCGGGGTCGCGCCCGGCGTGCCAGTCATCGTAGTAGCCGGCCGCCGACCCGATGTCGGCGTACTGGGCGTCGTGCTCAGGCGCGTTGTCGCCCAGCGCGATGAGCGCGGCCACCCCGATCGAGACCGCGTCGGCCCCCAGCGCCAGTGCCTTGGCCACATCGGCGCCGGTGCGGATCCCGCCCGAGACGATGAGCTGGACCTTGCGGTGCATGTCGAGCTCCATCAGCGACTCCACCGCTTGGGGGATGGCCGCCAGGATCGGGATCCCGACGTGCTCGATGAACACGTCCTGGGTGGCGGCCGTGCCGCCCTGCATCCCGTCGAGGACGATCGCGTCGGCACCCGCCTTGACCGCCAGGGCCACGTCGTAGTACGTCCGCGAGGCGCCCACCTTGACGTAGATCGGGATCCGCCAGTCGGTGATCTCGCGCAGCTCCTCGATCTTGATCTCCAGATCGTCGGGACCGGTCCAGTCCGGATGACGGCAGGCGCTGCGCTGGTCGATGCCCGGGGGCAGGTCGCGCATCTCGGCGACGCGCTCGGAGATCTTGTGGCCCAGGAGCATGCCGCCACCGCCGGGCTTGGCGCCCTGGCCGATCACGATCTCGATCGCGTCGGCGCGGCGCAGGTCGTCGGGGTTCATCCCGTAGCGGCTGGGCAGCAGCTGGTAGACGAGCGTGGTGGAGTGCTCGCGCTCCTCAGGGGTCATGCCGCCGTCGCCGGTGGTCGTCGAGGTGCCGACCTCGCTGGCGCCGCGGCCCAGCGCCTCCTTGGCCTGGCCCGACAGCGCGCCGAAGCTCATCCCCGCGATGGTGATGGGGATGTCGAGGGTGATCGGCTCAGAGGCGAAGCGGGCGCCGATGGTGACGTCGGTGGCGCAGCGCTCGCGGTAGCCCTCCAGGGGGTAGCGCGAGACGCTGGCGCCGAGGAAGAGCAGGTCGTCGAAGTGCGGCACGCGGCGCTTGGCCCCGAAGCCGCGGATGTCGTAGATGCCCTCGCGGGCGGCGCGCTGGATGTCGGCGATCGTGTCGCGGTCAAACGTGGCTGACTCGCGCAGCCCGGGATGCCAGTGCCCGCGGGCGTTGCCGGTCACGGTGGCGCTCATCGCCCTAGTACACCCCGACGTTGTCGACGTTGAAGTTGTAGAGCTGCCGCGCCGAGCCATACCGCCGAAACTCCCTCGGATCCGCATCGACCTCGGCCGCGGCCAGCAGCGAGCGCAACTGCCCGGCGTGCTCGTCGCGCATCTCCTTCTCCACGCAGTCGGCGCCGAGCCCGGCCACCGACCCGCGGACGTAGAGCCGCGCCTCATACAGCGAGTCGCCGAGCGCCTCGCCGGCGTCGCCGCACACCACCAGTGCTCCCCGCTGGGCCATGAACGCGCTCATGTGGCCCACCGCGCCGCGGACCACGATGTCGGCGCCCTTCAGAGAGATCCCGCAGCGCGACGAGGCATCGCCGTGGATGACGAGCAGCCCGCCGCGTGCGGTGGCGCCCGCCGCCTGGCTGGCCGAGCCCTCGACGATCACCTGGCCCGACATCATGTTCTCGGCCACCCCGACGCCGCAGTTGCCGCGCACGCGGACCGTGGCGCGCTTGTTCATCCCGGCGCAGTAGTAGCCGACATGGCCGTCGATCTCGACCTCGCAGTCGGCGTCGAGACCCACGGCGAGGGCGTGGCGCCCGTCCGGGTTGACGACGCGGATGCGACCGGTCGCCTCCGGGCCGTGCAGGCGGCGGTTGAGCTCGCGCACCGTGTCGGCGCGCAGGTCGAAGGCGAGCGCCGTCGCCGGCGTGACCTCGGGCGTGGCCATCACGCCACCAGCGCGGTGCCCCAGCTGTACACGTGCCCGGGCACCGGCTCCCAACTCACCGCGTCCTCGGCGCCGGGGAGGACCGCGATCGCGCGGTACTCCGAGGCCATCGCCACCCACTCGTCGGTCTCGGCCATCACCGCCGGCTTGCAGGCGATCGGGTCGCGCAGCACGGCGAAGCCGTCGGCGGTGCCCACGGCGAAGGTGTAGAAGCCGTCGAGGTCCTCGAGGCATCCCTCCAGCGCCTGCTCCAGCGTGGCCCCCTGCTGCATGCGCCAGGTCAGGTAGCCGGCGGCGACCTCGGAGTCGTTATCGGTCTGGAAGGGGATCCCCTCCTTGCGCAGCGACCGGCGCAGGCGGTTGTGGTTGCTCAGCGAGCCGTTGTGGACGAGGCACAGGTCCAGGCCGGTCGAGAACGGATGCGAGTGCTCGGTCGTCACCCGGCTCTCGGTCGCCATGCGGGTGTGGCCGAGCGCGTGACTGCCGTCGATCGAGGCCAGGTCAAAGCGCCGCACGAAATCTGTGGGCAGCCCGGCCTCCTTGAAGATCTCGATCGTCTGCCCGGCGCTCATGAGCGTGAGCTCGGGATGAGTCGCGCGCAGCCAGTCCTGCACGTCCTCGGCGGCCGCGGCCACCGTGAAGACGGCGTGTGTCGCCCGCACGCCGCTGAGCGAGGCGTCGCCGAACTGCACCGCCAGCCCATCGGCCAGATCCGCCCAGTCGGGCTCGGCGGCGGCAACGTGCACCGAGACCTTGCACCAGCCGTCCGGGGCGGGATCGCGGTAGAAGGCGACGCCGGCGCTGTCGGGACCGCGATCCGAGAGCTGCCCGAGCATGGCCGACAGGTGGAACCCGAGCTGCGAGCGCAGCGCATCGGTCTTGGTGTAGAGCCCCGCAATGCCGCACATGGTCGTGGAGCGTAGAACCTGCTCTGACGCGCTCCAATGGCGGGGTCGAGCACACTTTCGGCCGGAAATGTGGTGCGGGTCACCACACAACCGCCGCGGTGTTTCGATTGCGTTACGAAGCTAAACCGGTAAGCGCTTCTGCGCGCGCCGCACGGTGTGAAGGGCCTCCCGCAGGTCGGTGCGGGCGATCGGCGTCAGCGCGCCCGGGTCGATGCGGTTGTCGGCGGCCCGGCCGGTCGCGATGAGCTCCGCATGGTGGGCGAAGCGCAGACGGGTGATCACCTCGAACGCCTCGCGCAGGGCGGCGGCCTCGTCCTCCTCGAGGCCGCCGGCCATGGCCACCGCCTCGATGCGGTCCAGGGTGGGCGAGATCGTCACGCCGGCCGAGAGCGCGTGATAGCGCACGAGGTTGACGACCGGGATGATCGCGCCGCGCTTGATGTCGAGGTGGCCGCCGTCATCGGTCGACAGCTGCCCGCGGAAGCCGAGCGCCACCGAGAACCCGGACGCCGCCCGGGCCATCAGGCGCATGAACTGGGGGTGATCGCGCGCGGCCCGGATCCGCGCCGTCAGGTCGGCCGCCACGGCCAGCCCGCCCGCCGCCGGGCGAAAGTCAAACGCCACCGTGGCGCGCACCAGGTGGGACTCATCGGGCTCGAGCAGGCACTCGTCGAAGGTGCGCAGCCAGTCGGCCTTGGTCATCCGCCAGCGGCGGTTGCCGGCCATCACGCCGTTGTTGTCCAGGCCGATCCCGCAGCGCTCCAGGCCCGCGTTGACGTCGCGGCCCAGGCGCTCGAAGTAGGCGTCCGCGGCCTCGGGGGTCAGCGCCGCGCCGGGGGCCGCCCGCGCGTAGGCCATCGCGTTGTCCTGATCGGAGGCCAGGGTGAACTCGCGGCGGGCGGCGGAGCCCATGTCCAGCCACGCCCACGGCAGCGGCGCCGGGCCGTGCGTCCAGATCGAGAAGTCGATGAGCCGCGCCACCACCGCGTCGTGGGCGAGGCTGAGCACGCGTCCGAGGTCGCGCGAGGGCACCCCGGCCCGCGACAGGGTGAGGAACAGCTGCGGGAGGTGGGAGACCGCCTGCACCAGGACGTCGACGTCGGCGGCGCCGAGGATCGTGTGGCGCAGCCCGATCGGGCTGTGGGCGTCCAACCCCAGCAGGTCGGCGGCCGACACGACCCCGCACACGCGGCCGCCGTCGAGCACCGCCATATGCTCGACCCCCGCGGCCAGCATGTCGACGGTCGCCTCGATGGCCAGCTGGCGCATCGGGACCGTCGGCGCCGGAGCGCGCGCCAGCGTGTGCGCCGCGGCGTCGCCATCGAGCGGGCCGGCCGCAACCGCCGCGCGCAGGTCCGCGTCGGTGAGGATGCCCAGTGTCTCATCGGGCATCGTGACCAGGAGCGCGTGGAGGTGATCCTCCCCCAGCCTCTGCGCCGCGGAGCGCACCGTCTGCGCCGGGTCGGCGTACGCCGGCGCCCGCATGATCGCCGACACCGGGGTGGTGCCGACCTCGTGGAGCCCATGGACGGTGTGGCCGGCGCGGGTCAGGCGCTTGCGCAGCGATCCCGCGACGTAGGCGACGCCGGCCTCGGTGGCCAGCACCCGCCGGGCGGCGTCGGGCGCGAAGAGCAGGCAGCTGGATGGCTCGCGGGCGCGCACGGTGAAGGCGGGCGCCATCCCGGTCAGCAGCGACGGGTGACCGAAGCACTCCCCCGGCTCGAGCACCTGGATCACCTCGCCGGAGTGCACGACGTCCATCGACCCGGTCACGATCACCCACAGGCCGGTGGCGGGCGGGCCGTCCTCCACCAGCAGCACGGCGCCGGGATCCTGCTCGAGCACGGCCGCCTGCGCGATCAGCTCCCGCAGCTGCTCGGGCGGGATCGCCTCGAACGGGGGGTGCCCGGTCAGAAATGTGTCCAAGTGCTCCATGTCAGCCGCCGCAATTGTGTTCGCATCTTGCCTTGTGAGCCAACGGAGAGATGTCAGGGTAAGCCCAGCAACGACCAGCGGACCTGGAGGGCACATGCCGGACGTATATGACGACGAACTCGTCTACGAAGGCGCCGGCCTGCCGAAGACG
>DASXJW010000101.1:0-13472 GCA_036497165.1 Solirubrobacteraceae bacterium | reverse complement strand
GGTCAGCCCCGAGGTCATTCGCTACCTCAACCGCCTCTCCGATCTGCTCTTCATCCTCAGCCGCGGCGCCAACGATGGCGACGAGCCGCTGTGGGAGCCGGGGCGCTACCGGCCTGGCGCCGGCTGAGGCTCGCCGGCCGGGTGTTCTGGCGGTGCCGTGTGCTTGTGGCGTCGGGGCACGACGCGAACGCACGTCAACGGCGGCAATGAAGGGGGGGATGCGGCGTCGCCTGCGACCCCCGGTACGACTCTAACCACTGAAATCTTGCGCGCGCGACCTCCACAGTCGGAGGATGTGGATCCCCGGGTATAACACGACAGCGATCCCACACGGCGCCCTCGGATCGCGCCCGCGCGCAAGAAAGCGGACGTTTCGTGCCGCGCGCCTCCGGAGAGGGGTAGCCCACCACCCCTTCAGTGCCATCCGTTGACGTACGTCCGCGTCGTGCCCCACGCCAGGTGACCCGCCGCCACACGCCTACTGGCGGCGCAGCATCAAGGAGAGCCCTGAGGCCAGCACCATCCCCAGCACCCCGATCGAGCAGGCGCCCGCCACGAAGGCCTCGTGCTCGCGCACGTAGGAGATGACCTCGTGCGGGTGGGCCAGGAGGATGAGACCCATCAGCGCCGCGGCGACTCCCACCACCAGGGCCACCGGGGTCAGGGCCTCGCCCACCGAGAACGAGGCGCGCGCCGGGCGTGCGGACTCGGCGATGCCGCCGACGCGGCGGGCCTCGATGATCGAGAGGCCGGCGACCCCGAGCAGCGTCCACGTGCCCGCCACCAGGAATCCCCCGAGAACGTCTGACGGGTAGTGCCAGATGAGCACCAGGAAGGAGTAGCTCACCGCGACCGCGAACGCCGCCATGGCGGCGGCCACCATCGGCCGCCGCCGCGCCGGCGCGGCGATGACGGCGCAGAGGGCCAGTGACATCGCCGCGGTGGCGTGGCCGCTCGGCCAGGAGGCGTTGTACGTGAGCCCCCAGGGGCCCGGGATGCGGGGGGCGGCCAGCAGCGGCTTGAGCAGCTGGGTTGTCTCGTTGGCGCAGAGCAGGACGAGGGCCAGCATCACGGCCACGCGGGGACGGCGGCGGACGAGGGCCACGAGCACCGGGACCGCCGCCAGGAAGACATACCGGCTCGGGTTGCACAGATCGGCGATGAACGTGGCCACACGATCCACGCGGGGCCGGGTGAGGTCGGCGAAGCCGCGCAGGATCGACACATCGGCGTGCTTGCCGATGCCGGTGTAGTGCGACACCCACCAGGTCAGCGCCAGCAGGACCACGCCCGCCGCCGCGCCGACCAGGGCGATCCGGGCGCGTCTGGGCATGCACAGAGCGTAGCTTCAGTCCATCGGGGCCCGCGCAGGCGGACCCCGCGGTCAGGCGTCAGGCGTCAGTCAGGCGTCGGGAGCCGTCTCCGGCGCATCGGCGGCGGCCTCGGGCACGTCAGCCGGGACCTCGGAAGCGTCGGCCGGGACCTCGGAAGCATCAGCCGACACCTCGGAAGCGTCGGCTGCGGACTCCGAGCCGTCGGCCGCGAGCCCGCCGGCCTCGGGCCCCGCGTTGCGCGTGATCCTGAACTCCGGAGCGGTGCCGGTGCGCCGCACATGCGAGAAGTGCTCGAGATCCTCGGGCGAGGCGACCTCGACGGCGATGTCGACGCCGACCTCGAACCGGTTGGCCTCGTAGAGCAGCTCCTGGTAGCGGGGCGCGTGGGTGCCCTCCTCGGGTGAGCGGGGCTGACCGCCTGTCCGCGCGCCGGCGGCACGGGCCCCCGAGCCCTCGATGTCGAGGTCGAACTCCCCGAAGCGCAGCATCCAGCGGCGGCCGCGGGCCAGCTTGTCGGGGGTCAGCTTGACGGCCACGACGTCGCTGCGGTCAGAGGAGCCGGGCAGGCCGCGGTCGCTGCGCAGGCCGGCGCGCTCGGCGGTGAGGGCCCGGGTGAGGCGATCCCAGTTGCGGCTGTAGGGAGCGGGAACGATGGCCACCGGACCCCTGGCGGTCGTATCGCCGCGGATGGCATGGGCGACGGGTCCGACGACGACGTAGTCCACGCGGTTGGCGTTGAGCCAGCGCAGTACGGCGAGCGATTTGCGGTCGAGGTGCTCGAGGCCCGCGCGCGGCTGCACGGACTTGGCGTCGATCCCCGGCGGGCGATGTTTGAGCAGCATGCTCTGCGTTTCGCCCCAGGACCGCCGAGTCCTTCCCGGCTGGGGTCAGGCCGGGTCGTTCTCGGCGGCGAAGCTCGCGATCCACGTCGCGATGAGGTCGGGCTGGGCGCGGGGTGCCCAGTGGGACCCCGGTACCTCCCGCCGGGAGAGCGACGGCGCCACCCGCGCCGCCGCGTCGTAATAGGAGGGCGAGATGAAGCGGTCACCCGTGGGCACGATCAGCTGGACGGGGGCATGTGCGGGCGCCAGCGGGTTGCCGCGCAGCAGCCGGTGGAGAATGTTGCGCCGGTAGAGGTTGGCGCCGTGCAGGCCATCGACCGATGCGCTGTCCGCCGGGTAGGCGTCATCGACGGGCAGCCGCTCCACCGACTCGAGCCACCGCCGCCACCGCCCGCCCGCCAGCGCCAGCCGCCACATGACCGTCGGGCCGCCCGGCAGGCACAGGGGCACGATGTACCACGAGCGCCGCGCTCGGTCCACCGCTCGCAGCAGATCGCGCTCGCGGATGGCCGCGCGCCCGGCGTTCAGAGCGTGCCCCAGCGCCGGGCCGGCGATGGTGGTGAACGACGCGATCTGACCGGCGAAGCGCGAAGCGGTGACGAACTCCCAGCCCTGGATGCCGCCCCAGTCGTGGCCCACCAGATGGACCGGGCGGTCGGGGGCCAGCGCGGCGCACACCGCCGCGAAGTCGTCGGCCAGTCGCTCCATCGCGTAGGCGGCGGGGCCGCGGGGGGCGCTCGAACCCCCGGCGCCGCGGACGTCGTAGGCGATCACGTGAAACCGGGACGCCAGACGCTCGATGACCGGCGCCCACACCTCCTTGGTGTCCGGATAGCCGTGCACCAGCACGACGGCGGGACGGCCGCCGTCCCCGGCCCGGGTGACGCTGAGCGACACGTCACGGGCGCGCACCGTGCGGGTGTCGGTTGCGGTCGGCACCCCGTGGCAATCTATAGGGTCGATCGCCGATGGATGCCAAGGAACTTCAGAGGCGCCGGGACCAGCGCGCCCAAGCGCGCCGGCGCCGGCGGACCCGCCGTCGGGCGGGGATTGGCGGTGCGCTGGCGCTCGCCGCAGTCGCCGTCGCCGTGGTGGTGGCCATCGCCTCGGCCAGCGGCGGGGACGCCCCGACCACGTCGACCTCGACCGCCACCGGCCACACCGCGACCCACGCCACCCATGCCACCCGGACCTCGCATCGCGCCGCCGGCCGCCACGCGCGCGGCGCCTCCACCGCCGCCGCCCTCGGGCCGGCCACCGGCGTGCGCGGGACGGCCTCGGTGCCGGTGCTCATGTATCACGTGATCGCCCCGCCGCCCAGTGGAGCGCCCTTCCCCGGTCTCTATGTCCAGCCGCAGGAGTTCGCTGCCCAGATGCGTGCGCTGAAGGCCGCCGGATGGCACGCCGTCACGCTCGACCAGCTCCAGGCGTATTGGACCAAGGGGGCCAGGCTGCCCGCGGGCAAGCCGGTCGTGATCACCTTCGACAACGGCTACCACTCGCAGTTCACCGAGGCGCTTCCGGTGCTGCGCAAGCTCGGCTGGGTCGCCGACGAGAACATCCAGCTCGCCGGGCTGCCGCCGTCGCAGGGCGGCCTGACCACCGACGAGGTCAAGGCGATGGTGAACGCGGGCTGGGAGCTGGACACCCAGGGCATCAGTCACGCGGACCTGATCACGCTCGACGCCTCCCAGCTGCGCTACCAGATCGACTCCGCCCGCAAGACGATCCAGCGCCGCTACGGCGTGCCGGTGAACTGGTTCTGCTACCCGTCGGGCCACTACGACGCGACCGTGATCACCGAGGTCCGCTCAGCCGGCTATGTCGGGTCCACCACCGTCGTTCCCGGCTGGGCCGGCCCCTCGACCGACCCGTACCGGCTGCCGCGGCTGCGGGTGCTGGGCGGGACCAGTCCCGCAGCGCTGCTCCAGCAGATCGCCACCTATCAGAACGCTCCCGCGCCGCCGGGCTCATACGGGGGCGCCTGAGGCCATGTCCGGCGGCCCGCCCACGAGCCCCCGGATCCGCGGCTGGACGACGCAGCTGGGCGCCGCCACCCTCCGCCATCAGCGACCGCCGCAGAGCATCGGGATCGCCGCCGCCGTGGCATCGGTGGCGGTGACCACGCTCGCTATCTACTTCCTGCGCCGGATCGCCCCGGTGGTGTCGCTCAGCATCGTGTACCTGCCGGCGGTGCTGCTCATCTCGACCTTCTGGGGCCTGACCCTGGGCCTGTTCACCTCGCTGCTGAGCGCGGCGGCGTTCAACTGGTTCCACATCCCCCCCACCGGCAAGTTCACCATCGTCGACAGCCGCAACTGGGTGGCCCTGGCGGCCTTCATGATCGTCGCCGTCGTGGCCAGCACGATCGCCGAGCTGGCTCGCTCGCGCGCCGAGGAGGCCGAGCGCGGGCGCGCCGAGGCCGACCTGGCAGCCGCACTCGCGCACGAGCTGCTGCTGGGCGAGGACACCCACGCGGCCCTGGCCAGCGCCGCCCGGCGCGTGGCGGAGGCCCTCGGTCTCGCCTCGGCGGCCATCGAAACCGATCCCGCGGGCGCGGGGCGTGACACGGGCGACGCGCGGCGCACCGCGCTGCCTCTGCGCGGCGTCGACGGCGGCCAGATGGCCACGTTGCTGGTGCCCGCCGTCCTGGCGCCCGACACCGAGCAGCGGCTGCGCACCCAGGTCGTCCCCACGCTCGAGGCCCTGGTGGCCATCGCACAGCGCCGCGACGCCATGCAGGCCGAGCTGGTGGAGACGGCCGCCCTGCGGCGTTCCGACGACATCAAGACGGCGTTGCTGCGCGCCGTGTCCCACGACCTGCGCACGCCGCTGACGGCTGTGGTGGCCGCCGGCCACGCGCTGGGCGCCGACTCGCTCACCGATCAGGAGCGCACCGAGCTCAGCGCCGCCGTGGTGGAGGAGGGGACCCGCCTGGCGGGCCTGGTCGACAATCTGCTGGCCCTGTCGCGACTCCAGGCGGGCAGCGCCACGCCCCGCTCGGACTGGGTCTCGGTCGAGGACCTCCTGTCGGCGGCCGCCGAGGGCCTGCGCGGGGATCCGCCAGACGTCCGGGTCGCCGTCGACCTGGACGTGCCCGAGGTGCGGGCCGACGCCGCGCAGCTCGAGCGCGCCTTCGCCAACCTCCTGGAGAACGCCGGGCGCTACGGCGGCGGGTCGCCGGTCTTCGTCCACGCTCGGCTCGCCGGCGGCCGCGACGGCGGTGGGGTTCTGGTCAGCGTGACCGATCAGGGGCCGGGAATCGAGGCCGCCGAGCAGGAGCGGATCTTCGAGCCGTTCTACCGCGGGCGCCTCGCGCGCACCCAGGCCTGGACCGGATCCGGGCTGGGGCTGGCCATCGTCAAGGGGTTCGTCGAGGCCAATGGCGGGGTCATCTCGGTGCAGTCGCTCCCCGGCCAGGGCACGACGTTCTATGTGCTGCTGCCCGTGGACGAGCGCGAGGCGCCGGAGATGCCCGCCGGGGCCAAGACGGGCTCATGAGCTCGGCCGCCAAGGGCGGGCGGGCGCGGATCCTCGTCTGTGACGACGAACAGCAGATCCTCCGCGCGCTGCGCGTGATCCTGCGCGACAACGGCTACGAGGCGCTGCCCGCCAGCACCGGCGAGGAGGCGCTCGACGTGGCCGCGGTCTCGCGGCCCGCCGCCGGCATCCTCGATCTCGTGCTCCCCGACATCGACGGGGTGGAGCTGTGCCGCCGGCTGCGCGAGTGGACCGACATGCCCATCATCCTGCTCTCCGCGGTTGGCGAGGAGGACGCCAAGGTGCGGGCGCTCGCCGCCGGCGCCGACGACTACGTGACCAAGCCGTTCGGGCCCCGTGAGCTCATCGCACGCCTGCAGGCCAGCCTGCGCCGGGTCGGGCCCGAGCGCGAGGAAGCGCTCATCACGGCGGGCGATCTGACCGTGGACCTCGCCGCGCGCGTGGTCACGCTGGCCGGCGACGAGATCCACCTCACCCCCACCGAGTTCGACCTGCTGCGGCTGCTGGCACGCAACCGCGGCCGGCTGATGACCCACCGCGAGCTCCTCACCTCGGTGTGGGGCGCCGGTTACGCGGACGACACGCAGGTGCTGCGCGCGCACATCGCTAATCTCCGGCGCAAGATCGAACCCGCCGACGCCGAAGGCGGCGCGGGCGGCCATCACTACGTCCGGACGGACCCGGGCGTGGGCTACCGGTTTGCGGGCTGAATGAAGCGATGAGATTGCGGAAAGGATGCCGACGCGCGAGGATCATCCCTATCGGACGAAGACAGGCCGTCCCGCGCGCGAAAACCTGCCGCTATCGTGGGTGTTTGAGTGCAGAAAAAGCCTGAGGGGCACATCTGATGGCCGGCCCTGAGCGCGGCTCCCCACGCGGCGGAGTGACTCCCACCACGGGCCGGCGCACGCTCTCCGAGGGGGCCCACAAGGTCGAAGCGCCTCCCCACGACGGGGGCGGTGACGGGCCCGTCCCGGGCACGGGCCAGGGCGTGAAGCGCAACTTCAACGAGGCGGCGCACAAGCTGGGCCACTGGCCGGTCACGCAGGCGCCGCGCAAGGACACCGAGCCCTCGGAGGCGATCCGCCGCGCCTCGGACGATGAGCGCGACGTCGTCGCCCACGCCGGCAAGCTCATCCTGGCGCTGGGGGCGCTCGGCATCGTCTTCGGCGACCTGGGGACGAGCCCCCTCTACACCGAGCAGACGATCTTCCACCCCGGCACCTACAGCGCCGTCACCACCTCGAAGGTCGGGGTGTACGGGATCGCCTCGCTCATCTTCTGGGCGCTCATCATCGAGGTCTCGGTCAAGTACGCCGGCTTCATCATGCGCGCCCACAACCGCGGGGACGGCGGCATCATGGCGCTGAGCGCCCTGATCCAGCGGCGCAAGGTGCCCCGGGCCGCCGCTTTGGTCACCCTGGGACTGCTCGGCGCCGGCCTCTTCTTCGGCGACGGCATGATCACGCCGGCGATCTCGGTCACCTCCGCCGTGGAGGGCCTGAACGTCGCCACCCCGAGCCTCCACCACCTCATCCTCCCCATCTCACTGGCCATCCTCGTCGGCCTGTTCGCCGTGCAGCGCTACGGCACCGGCGCGGTGGGCTGGATGTTCGGCCCCGTCATCCTCGTCTGGTTCGCGGTCATCGCGGTGCTCGGGCTGCACGAGATCGTCCAGCACCCCGGGGTGGTCCAGGGTCTGTCGCCCACCTGGGGCATCCGCTTCCTCGCCGATCACGGCGTGCATGCCTGGCTGACGCTCGGCGGCGTCGTGCTCTGCGTCACCGGCGCCGAGGCGCTGTACGCCGACCGCGGCCACTTCGGGGCCGGCCCGATCCGTGTGACGTGGTTCTCGATCGTCCTGCCATCGGTGATGCTCTCCTATCTGGGCCAGAGCGCTCTCATCCTCCACGACCACACCGCCCGGGCGAACCCGTTCTACCTCTTGGCGCCGAGCTGGGGGCGCCTCCCGCTCGTGTTCCTGGCCACGGCGGCCACAATCATCGCCTCCCAGGCCGCGCTCACCGGCTCCTTCTCGGTGGCCAAGCAGGCCGTCCAGCTCGGCTTCCTCCCGCGCCTGCGCATCATCCACACCTCCGAGCTCGAGGGCCAGATCTACGTCCCCCTCATCAACTGGGCGCTGTGCGCCGGCGTCGTCACGCTCGTGCTGGTCTTCCGCAGCTCCACCCACCTGGCCGACATCTACGGCGTGGCCGTCACCGGCACCTTCATCCTGGACACCACCCTGTTCCTGGCGGTCGCCCGGTCGCTGTGGGGCACCGCGAAATGGAAGCTCGCCATCCTGGGCGCCGTCTTCTACACCGTCGAGATCGCCTTCTTCAGCTCCAACCTCTCGAAGATCGGTCACGGGGCGTGGCTGCCGCTCCTGGTCGGAGTGACCGTGGCCACCATCATGGTCACCTGGCGCAAGGGCCGGGACATCGTCACCCACAACCGCACGGTGCACGAGGGATCACTCCAGGAGTTCCTCGAGAGCCTCTGTGACGCCAAGCCGCCCATCGTCCGCCTGCCGGGCACCGCCATCTTCCTCAGCCCCGGCAAGGAGACGACTCCGCTCGCGCTCCGCGCCCTGGTCGAGCACAGCCACGCCATGCACGAGAAGGTCCTGATCGTCTCCATGGTCCCGGTCAGCATCCCGCGCGTGGACAAGCCCGATCGCTTCGTGTCCGAGCGGGTGGGAAAGCGGCTGTTCAAGATCGTCCATCTGACGATCCGCGTCGGCTACCACGACAGCTGGAACGTCCCCGAGGCGCTCGTGCAGGCGCGCAAGCACGGCTTCCTGGACCGCAACCTCGATCTCGAGCACGCCTCCTACTTCGTCTCGCGCATGACGATCGTGCCCACGGCGGCCCCGGGAATGTCGCGATGGCGCAAGCAGCTGTTCATCGGGATGGCCCGCAATGCCACCAGCCCGATCGACCACTTCCGCCTGCCCAGCCCGCGCACGGTGATGACGGGCTCCCAGGTCGAGATGTGACCTCAGCGCCGTAGCCAGGCCCGCCCACCCGTCTTCACAGAATCTTGATACCGCCGGGCCCTTCCTGCACGGGTTCTTGACGCCGGGCTGCCGAGCATGAGGGTATGGGAGAACCCGCCACCGCCGTCCCTGCCCGCCGGCGCCGGCCTCTCAACGAGGCCGCCCATAAGCTCGGCCATTGGCCGGTGCGACCCGAGGCCCCCCAGGAGCGCGCGCCGTCGGCCGCGCTGCAGGCGGCCAGCGACGACGACCGCGACGTCGTCGCCCATGCCGGCAAGGCCGTACTGGCGCTCGGGGCACTCGGGATCGTCTACGGCGACATCGGGACCAGCCCCCTCTACACCGAGCAGTTCATCTTCACCGCCCACCGCCACGCCGCGCATCCCAACGTGGCCGGCGTCTACGGGATCGCCTCGCTCATCTTCTGGACGCTGATGATCGAGGTCTCGCTCAAGTACGCCGGCTTCATCATGCGCGCCCACAACCGCGGCGACGGCGGCATCATGGCCCTGACGGCCCTCGTCAAACGCAAGAAGATCGGACGCACCTTCCTGCTCGTCACCCTGGGGATCTTCGGCGCCGGCCTCTTCTTCGGCGACGGCATGATCACCCCCGCGATCAGCGTGACCTCGGCGGTCGGCGGGCTCAACGCGGTCAGCCCCGCGCTGGCCAGCCTCATCGTTCCGCTGTCGCTCGCCATCCTCCTCGGGCTGTTCGCGGTTCAGCGCTTCGGCACGGGCGCCGTGGGATGGCTCTTCGGCCCGGTGATCGGGCTCTTCTTCGTGGTCATCGCCGCCGCGGGGTTGCATCAGGTGGTCCAGCACCCCGGGGTGCTCCAGGGCCTCTCGCCGCTCTGGGGGCTGCGCTTCCTCGTCGACCACGGCGTGCAGGCATGGCTGACGCTCGGGGGCGTGGTGCTCTGCTGCACGGGGGCCGAGGCGCTCTACGCCGACCGCGGCCACTTCGGCGCGACGCCGATCCGGGTGACCTGGTTCGGGATCGTCTTTCCCGCCGTCATGCTCTCCTACCTCGGACAGGCCGCCTTCATCCTGTCGCACCCCCGCGACGTGGCCAAGCCGGCCTTCAACCCATTCTTCGAGCTCGTCCCCCACAGCCTGCTCGTACCGATGGTGGTGCTGGCCACCATGGCGACGATCATCGCCTCCCAGGCCGCGCTCACCGGCTCCTTCTCGGTGGCCAAGCAGGCCGTTCAGCTCGGCTTCCTTCCCCGCCTGCGCATCGTCCACACCTCCAACCTCGAGGGCCAGATCTACGTCCCGGTCATCAACTGGCTGCTGTGCGTGGGGGTGGGGGCGCTCGTCCTGGTGTTCCAGAGCTCCAACCGGCTCGGCGACATCTACGGCGTCGCGGTGACCGGAACCTTCATCCTCAACACGATCCTGTTCCTCGCCGTGGCCCGCGCGCTGTGGAGGACCCCCCGGTGGCGGCTGGCCATCCTGGGCGCGCTCTTCTTGACCGTTGAAGTTGCCTTCTTTACCTCCAACCTGGCCAAGATCACCGATGGGGCGTGGCTGCCGCTGGCAGTGGGGCTGGTCATCGCCGGCGTGATGATGACCTGGCGGCGGGGACGGGACGTCGTGACCGAGAACCGCGATCAGGTGGAGGGCCCCTTGGAGGACTTCCTGGCCGGCCTCTGCGAGGCCGCGCCCCCGATCATCCGCCTCCCCGGCACCGCAATCTACCTCAGCCCCGGCAAGGAGACGACCCCGCTGGCGCTGCGCACGCTGGTGGAGCACAACCACGCGATCCACGAGAAGATCGTCATCGTGTCGGTCACGCCGGTGAGCATCCCGCGCGTCGATCGCGAGGACCGCTTCACCTCCGAGCGTCTCGGCAAGGGGCTGTTCAAGGTCTGTCACGTCAACATCCGCGTCGGCTACCGCGACAGCTGGAACGTCCCCGAGGCGCTCGCACTGGCCCGCAAGCTGGGCTTTCTGGACCGCAACCTGGACCTCGAGCACGCCTCCTACTTCGTCTCCAAGATGACGATCGTCCCGACGGCTGCGCCCGGGATGGCCCGTTGGCGCAAGAAGATGTTCGTCGCCCTGGCGCGCAACGCGGCCACGCCGACCGAGCACTTCGACCTCCCGCGCCCGCGCACGGCGATGACGAACTCCGACGTGACGATGTGAGCTGAGCCTCCCCGCGGGTTAGCCCTGGCTTTCAGGCGTCATGAGCGCCACAATTGGGGCCAAGACTCGGCAGCAACGGGAGGCTCGATGAGCGACTACACACTCGCCTACGGAACCCACGCTTCACCACAGGACGGCCGCTGTGCGATGGAGTGGGTCAGCTACCTGGCCGGAGAGCCTCACTCAGACCAGCCGGCGTGTGTGAGCCCCGTGCTGCGGGCCATGTGCATCGCGCTGAACGATGGTCTCGACTACGAGCCGCGCCAGCGACTACGGCCCTACCTGACGCGGACGATCGGTACTGCCGACGACGGCCTGGACACGATCCGGGGCTGGATGGCGATGGACTGGCTGACCCGCGTCTACACGCCCGCCTGGCTGCGCCTCGCCGGGCTCACTGACAGCGCCGAGCGGCTGAAGACCGGCGCTGAGGTAGCGGGCCCCGCCAGCCTCAGCCAGGCGCTGGGCCGCCTCGAGGATGCCCGCCGCCTGGCTCGCGCCGCCCGCGCCCGCGCCTTCCGGACACCGCTGCCCACCGGCTGGGCCGCCGCGCTGGCCGCGGGGATGACCGGCCGGGAGGCCGCCTGGGCCTGCGCCGGCGCCGCCGCCTGGGCGGCCGCGCGCATCGGCATCGGCGATATCGCCGGCGACCGCGCTCGCGCAGCGGCACGCGCCGCCGCCGGTGACGCGGCGGCCATCGCGGTGCGCCACTCCCGCGAGGCGGCGCGGCGCTCCAGCGCACGTGCGGCGGCTCAGGCCGCGCTCGAGCCGACCCTCGAGGTGCTGGCCGAGTCCGCACTGGTCCTGCTCGACCGCATGCTCCCCACCGAGCCCCTGCCGATACGCGCGCCGACCGTGTCGCGCCCGTCACCCACGCTCGCCTGACCGCCGTGCGCCCGTGAGGGCGCGGTTCCGCGCGGGCTTCACATGTTCTGTATGAGGGGACGCGGTTCCTGTATGGGTCCTTGACGAACCCCCATGCAAGATGAGCGACATGGACATCGTCGCTGTGCTCCTGGGAGTTCTCATGTTTGCCATCCTGCTCGCGCTGGTCTCCGGAATCGACCGGATATGAGCAGCCGGACGACTCGCGCCGTGACCTTTGGACCGAGCCCGGAAGGCGAGGGGTCACGATGAGCGCGAGCGACGTCTTCGGGCTGATCGTGTCGGCCCTCGTCTGCCTGTATCTCCTCTACGCGCTCCTCCGCGGGGAGAAGTTCTAGTTGCCATGACCTTCACGGGCTGGCTCACCATCGTCCTCTTCGTCGGGATCCTCACCGCCGTGGCGATCCCACTGGGCAACCACATGGCCGCCGTCTACACCGGCGAGCACACGTTCATGGATCGCTTCGTGGGCGTGCCGGAACGCTTCTTGTACCGCGTCATGCGGGTTGACCCGGAGCGCGACCAGGACTGGAAGGCCTACGCCAAGAGCCTCATCATCTTCTCGCTCGCCGGGTGGCTGCTGCTGTACATCATCCTGCGCACCCAGACGCTGTGGGGCTTCACCGGGCTCAACCCACAGGGGTTCCACTCGGCGCCGTGGAACGTCACCTTCAACACCACGTCGTCGTTCGTGACCAACACGAACTGGCAGTACTACGGCGGCGAGACGACGATGAGCTACTTCAGCCAGATGGCCGGGCTGACCGTGCAGAACTTCCTCTCGGCCGGGGTCGGCATCGTCGTCGCGGTGGCGCTCATCCGCGGGATCGTCTCCCGCAGCGGCAAGAGCCTGGGCAACTTCTGGCAGGACATCGTGCGCACCGTTCTGTACGTGCTGATGCCGCTGGCGATCGTGGTCGCCCTGGTGCTCGTCTCCCAGGGCGTGATCGCGAACTTCACCTCCTACCTGTCGGTGCACGGGATCAGCGGGGTGCCGCAGGTGCTGGCGATGGGACCGGTGGCCGGCCAGGAGGCGATCAAGGAGCTCGGCACCAACGGCGGCGGGTTCTTCAACGTCAACTCGGCCCACCCGTTCGAGAACCCGACCGGGTTCTCCAATCTCGTCGAGATGCTCGCGGTACTCCTCATTCCCGCCGGTCTGGTGTTCATGTACGGCAAGATGGCGGACCGGCCGCGTCAGGGCTACGCGATCTTCTCGACGATGATGATCATGTTCCTGGGCGCGGTGGTCGTCGCCTACATCGCCGAGGCCCACGGCTCCCCCGCCCAGCACGCCGCCGGCCTTCACACCGCCGTCATCCACGGCTCGACGGGCGGGAACCTGGAGGGCAAGGAGCAACGCTTCGGCATCGCCGGCTCGGCCCTGTTTGACGTCATCACCACGGTCACCTCGTGTGGGGCGGTCAACAGCGCCATCGAATCGTTCACCGGCATCGGCGGGGCGGTTCCGTTCGCCAACCTGTCCGCCAGCGAGGTCATCTTCGGCGGGGTCGGCACCGGGCTGTACTCGATCCTGCTCTATGTGCTGCTGGCGGTGTTCCTCGGCGGCCTCATGGTTGGGCGCACGCCCGAGTACCTGGGCAAGAAGATCGAGGCCCGGGAGATCAAGCTGGTGGCCCTGGGGATCCTCATCACGCCGCTGGCGGCGCTGTTCTCGACGGCGTTGGCGGTCGCCTCGAGCGCCGGGCGTGCCTCGATCGACACCGCAATCGCCCACGGCCCACAGGGCTTCTCGGAG
>DASXJW010000100.1:0-33231 GCA_036497165.1 Solirubrobacteraceae bacterium | reverse complement strand
CGCTTCTTCACCAAGGTCAAGGAGGTCGACGACCTCTGGCACGAGATCATGAAGGAGGAGTTCCTCAAGCGCCCGCGCAAGAGCCGGATCTACTGGAACGACAAGTTCCTGGAGTACCCGCTGCAGGGCATGGACGTGATCAGGAAGCTGGGGCCGGTCGAGCTGACCCGCTGTCTCTTCTCCTACGCCTGGGCCGCGATGAAGCCCAAGGGCCGCGAGGACACCTTCGAGGCCTGGGTCTCCAACCGCTTCGGCAAGCGGCTCTACCAGCACTTCTTCAAGACCTACACCGAGAAGTTGTGGGGCGTCTCGGCCACCGAGATCCGCGCCGAGTGGGCCGCCCAGCGCATCAAGGGCCTGTCCTTCTTCGCCGCCGCCAAAGCGGCGTTCTTCGGCAACGAGGGCAACAAGATCAAGTCCCTCATCTCCGAGTTCAACTATCCCCGCTTCGGACCCGGGCAGATGTGGGAGCAGATGACCTCCGACATCCGCGAGCAGGGCGGCGAGGTCCGGCTCAACGCCCCGGTGACCAAGCTCGTCATCGAGGACGGGCGGGTCAAGGAGGTCATCGCCGGCGGCGAGACCTACCACCCCTCGCACGTCGTCTCCTCGCTGCCCCTGCGCACCACCGTCGGCATCGCCGAGCCTCAGGCCTCACTCGAGGTGCGTGACGCCGCCCAGGGCCTGCGCTACCGCGAGTTCCTCACCGTGCTGCTGGTCATCGACGTCGACGACCCGTTCGACGACAACTGGATCTACATCCACCAGCCGGGCGTGCGCGTGCTGCGCATCCAGAACTTCAAGTCCTGGAGCCCGTGGATGGTGCCCGAGGGGGAGACCGCCTCCTCGATCGGCATGGAGTACTTCTGCTTCGAGGGCGACGACCTGTGGAACATGGCCGACGACGACCTCGTCACGATGGCCGGTCAGGAGATCGAGAAGCTCCACCTGGCCCAGGCCTCCAAGGTCCGCTTCGGGTTCGTGGAGCGGGTCCACAAGGCCTATCCGATCTATGACGAGCTCTATGCCGAGCGGGTGGCCACCATCCGCCGCTGGCTGGAGACGATCGCCAACATCCAGCAGGTCGGCCGCAACGGCCTTCACCGCTACAACAACTCCGACCACTCGATGCTCACCGCCATGCGGGCGGTCGACAACATCCTCCTGGGCACCCACCACGACATCTGGGCCGTCAACGCCGAGAGCGTCTACCACGAGGAGCACCAGGAGAACCAGGACCCGTACCGGCGTCCGCCGACGACGCCGGCCATGGAGCAGCCGCTCGCCTCTGACCGATGACTCGGGTCGCCGCCCTGCTGACCGCTCTCACGCTCCTCGCAGCGCCGGGAGCGGCTGTGGCGGCGACGAGCTCGACGGCCGCGTCATCCTCTTCGGCCGCCAACGGCGCCGCGCCGATCACTCCGGGGTCGGGAGCGACCAGCCCGCTCTCGGGCGGAATCTCGCCCGTGTCGCCGGCCCCGACCCCGACCACGACCACCGCGCCGCCCGTGGTCAGCAACGTCAGCACGGCCGGCGCCGGCGGCTCGCTGTCGGGGGCCAGCGCGCTGGCGATCGTGCTGGGGGCCGTGGTCGTGCTCGGGGGCATCGCCTACTTCATCTGGCGCGACGCGCGGCGCCGCGCGCCCGTCCGGACCGCTGACGCGGGGGTCGGGGGCGCCGGGCGCCGGGCGGGGTCAAAGCCCCAGCCCAAGCCGCGCAAGCTCAGCGCGGCTGAGCGCAAGCGGCGCAAGCGCGGGCGCGCGCCGCGGCGCTGATTGGGACGCTGTTGGCGCTGACGGTGGCGCTGGCGCGGGTGCGGGCCCTGCGGGCTGGGCCGGGCTAGGCCGCCGCGCTACTCCGTCTCGCCCGTGCACTCCATCATCGTGAGACGGCGGCGCGCCTTGGCCAGCTGGCGCTCGACCGTGCGCACGCTGCCCCCGGTCCGCCCCGCCATCTCCCGGTAGTCAAAGCCCAATCCCTGGAGCCAGAGCAGGCGCTGCTGACGCTCGGGAAGCGCATCCAGGAGCTCGAGCCGAAGCCGGGCCTCTGCGAGCTCGTCCGCCGAGGGCGACGTGCGGGTGAGGCGCAGGTCCCCCGCCTGGTCGGCCAGCCCCTCGAGCGACAGCTCGCGGTGATCTCGCCGGCTGAGCTTGAGCGCCTCGCGGATCGCAGTGGCGGTCACCCACGCCAGGGCGCACTCCCGGCTCACGCGATGGCGGTGATACAGCAGCCGGCTCCAGGCTGCTTGGCAGGCGTCCTCGATGACGACCTCCGGAGCGGCGACCCCCTTGCGCACGTGACCGCGCACCAGCTCCGCACCGCGGGCGTACAGGGCTCCCACCTCCACCACCGTCCCGCCCGCACGCTCGACAACGTCACCCGCCACTGCAGACATGCTGACCCCCTCTGAGTCTAATTGAGACTAATTATTTACGTTTCAGCCTAGCGAATGTCTTTGGAAGTAGCTAGGGTTGCTTATCGCTTATTTGGCTCAATTAGACTCAAGGAGGTCATCGCATGGTCTCTTGGTCGGCGGCCGTCGTCTCGGCCCATCCCGATCTCCAGGGGCTCCCGGGCAGCAACGTCCTGCAGCAACTGGTCAATGGCGCCGAGGCGTGGGCTCTGGTCGTGGCGCTGCTCGGCGCCTTCATCGGCGCCGCGCTGTGGGCGGTGGCGTCGCACAGCCACAACCACCACTACGCGGCGCGCGGTCGCATGGCGGCGCTCGTCTCCGCGGCCTCGGCGCTGATCGTGGGAGCAGCCCCGGGGCTGGTCAACTTCTTCGCTCACCTGGGGACGACGGCCCGATGAGGCGGCCCGCACTCATCGCCGCCGTGGTCATGCTCGGTCTCTGCGTCGCTGCGCCTCCGGCGTCGGCGGATGTCGGGGGGACCCTCTGCTCACTGGCCGGCTGGTTCAGCGGCGTCGCCGGGAAGGTCTGCGGCGTGGCGCGGCATGCCGGCGGCGTGATCGGCGCCGGCAAGAAGCTGGCGGGCGGCCACGTCGGCGGCGCCATCGGCGCCCTCACCGGCGGCGGCGCGGCGAAGACGCTGGCGCGCGCGGCCGGGCTCGCGGCCGTCGCCGCGGCCGTGGTGGCGGGTGCTCAGTACGCGCTGAATGAGACGGGCAAGCTGGTGAGCTCGGCGACCACGCCGGACCTGAGGGCCCCGTGGTTCTCCGCCTACTACTGGCGGATGGCGGCCGTGTCGGTGCTGCTGACGCTCCCGTTCCTGTTCGCGGCCGCAATCCAGGCCATGCTGCGATCAGACATCACCCTGCTGGCGCGCTCCGCCTTCGGGTATCTGCCGCTCGGCCTGCTGGCGGTCGGCATCGCGACGCCCATCGGCGCGCTGCTGCTGGTCGGTTCCGACGAGATGTCGGGGATCGTGTCCTCGGCGGGCGGGCACGGCGCCAGCGCCATCCTGGAGCGCTCTGTCGGGGTCGGGGCGGTGGCGGGCGCCACCGGCAGCCTCTTCGTGGCCTTCTTCGTCGCCCTCTTCACCGTCGCGGCGGCCGTGACGCTCTGGCTCGAGCTCCTCATCCGCGAAGCCGCCGTCTACGTCATCGTTTTGATGCTGCCGCTCTTCTTCGCCGCCATGGTGTGGCCGGCGCGCCGGATCTGGGCGGTTCGGGCCGTCGAGCTCCTCGTCGCGCTCATCCTCTCCAAGTTCGCCATCGTCGCCGTGCTCAGCCTGGGAGGTGCCGCCCTCGGTCACACGCTCGTCCCCGGCCTGCAGTCGTTGTTCGCCGGCACCGCGCTCGTCCTGCTCGCCGCCTTCTCGCCGTGGGCGATGCTGCGCCTGCTGCCGCTGCACGAGCTCGCCGGCGCCGCCGTGGGCGGGCTGGGCCCCGCGATGGCACAGCCGGCCGCCGCCGCGGAAGAGCGAGCGCACCCGGTGGCCGATCACAGCGAGGACCTGGCCGCCCGGCTCCCGGCGCGGCTCTCGCTGATGCAGCGCAACCCGGAAGCCGACGGAGGGGTGGTGGATGGCGCGGAGGCGGCCACCGCGCGCGCCGTCGCGCCACGCGCGACCGACGGGGTGCCGGGGGCCACCGCGGCGCCCGCCGGCGCCCACGCCGCCCACGACGCCAACGACGCCAACGACGCCGGCGAGAGCGCCGGGGACGCCGGTGAGAGCGCCGGGGAGATCGAGCCCGCGTCGGACTGGTCGGTGCCGGAGGAGCCACCTCATGACGCCTTCGGCACCAGAGCGCACCCTGGGCCCCTGCCGGCGGTGCTGCGTTCCGACATGCCGTGGGGCCACCTCGACCTCGGCCCCGATGGGGTGCGCGCGGATCAGCCGACGATCGACGCCGCGGGCGCCGGTGCGGACCCCGCTCCCGGTGCCGAGGCCCCGCCGCCTCCCGCCCAGCGCGGCGCCGAGGACGCGCCGCCACCTGCCGAGCTCGGTGCGGAGGCCCCAGCGCCGTCTGATCCCGGACCGTCGCTCCCCCTCCCTTCGTCCGAGGATGACCGCGAGTGAGCGACCGGCGCGTCACCTATTCGTTCGGCCCCCTCGAGCGGCGTGGGCTGCTCGGGCCGGTTCGCGCCGGCCAGGCGGGGCTGATGGCCGTGGCCGGGGTCAGCGCGGTGGCCACGCTGGATGCCGCGCCCTCCGCGCTGGGCGGGCTGGCCGCGGTCGGGGTCCTCGCCGTGGCGCTGACGGCGTCGTTTGCTCCCCTCGCCGGCCGCGCCATCGAGGAATGGCTTCCCGTGGTGCTGGCGTTCTGGCGCCGGCGTCTCGCGCGCCGGCGCCTTGCCTCCGGGGTGGCGACCGCCGGTGCTCGCGCCGCCAGTGCTGCCGGACGCGGCCTGCGCATCCGGGATCCTGCGCCGGTGGCACCGCCGGCGTTGCGCGACGTCCGGCTGGTCTGCGCCGAGTACAACGGCCGGCAGATCGGAGCCCTCTCCGAGCGCTCGGGCAGGCGGCTCACCTCGGTCCTCGCCTGCCGGGTCGTCTCGTTCTCCCTGCTGGACAGCGAGGCTCAGGAGCGGCGGCTGGCCCGCTGGGGCCTCGTCCTGTCGGGCACCGGCGGAGCGGCCATCAGACGTGTGCAGTGGATCGAGCGCACGGCGCCGGCGCAGGGCGACGAGCTGGTGCGCTGGGTGCATGCCGAGCGCGACCCCGCCGTCCCGCTACGCGGCACGCCCATGATCGACTCCTACCTGGAGCTGATCTCATCCACCGCGCGGGTCAGCCAGGAGCACGAGATCCTGCTCGCCATCCAGATCGATGCCGGCCGGGTGCGCGACCGCCGCGCCGGGGCGATGGCCACCTGCCTGGTGGAGCACACGGAGCGGCTCGCCCAGGGTCTGGAGGCCGCCGAGGTCACGGTGCTCGGCGCGCTCAGCCCCGGCCAGCTCGCCCGCACCCTGAGGACCGCCTTCGATCCCTACGCCCGCAGCGAGCTGACCTCCCTGGAGGCATGCGACCAGCGTCGCGACGGGCTGAGCGAGGTCAATGCCTGGCCGCTCGGGACACGCGAGAGCTGGGACCATTATCAGACCGACGGCGCGCTGCACGCCACCTACTGGATCGGCGCCTGGCCGCGGATCGACGTCTCGCCGATGTTCATGGACGCGCTGCTGGGCCACTCGGGCGCCGTCCGGACGGTGTCGGTGACCTTCGAGCCCCTGGCGCCCGACCGGTCCACGCGCGAGGTGGAGGCGGCCGTCACCCGCGACCGGGCGGACCGGGCGCTGCGCGCCCGCTTCGGGCAGTCCGAGACCGCCCGCCAGCGGCAGGCCGCCGACGCGACGATGCGCCGGGAGGCCGAACTGGCCGCCGGCCACACCGAGGTGCGCCTCAGCGGGTTCGTGACCGTCACCGGCCGGGATCACGACGATCTGCGGCGAGCGTGCACGGAGGTGCTGGAGCAGGCGGCGCGGTCGCGCCTCGAGCTGCACCGTCTCTACGGCCAGCAGGCCGACGCGTTCACCTTCACCCTGCCGCTGTGCCGAGGTCTGCGATGACGCTGCGCGCCGCAGAGCGACCGGGCCATCGCTGCACCACTCGTCATGCCCAGGCCATCTATCCCTTCCTCACGCCGGGAGGCCTGGGCGGGCGCGGCGTCTACATCGGGCGCGATTCCGCGGGTGCCGCCTTCTGTTATGACCCGTGGCTCCTCTATGGCCAGGGGACCCTCGATGACCCCAACGTCATCGTGCTGGGCAAGCTCGGCCAGGGCAAGAGCGCACTGGTCAAGACCCTGCTGTGGCGCATGCTGCTGTTCGGGCGGCGCGCGTTCGTCCTCGACATCAAGCGCGAATACGGCCCGCTGTGCGACGCCGTGGGGGTGCGGCCGATCTCGCTGGTGCCCGGCAGCGGGGTGCGCGTCAATCCGCTGGCCTCCCGCCCCGAGGAGCACGCCCAGCTCGAGCTCCTGCGGGCGGTCACCGTGGGGGCGCTGGGTGAGCCGCTCAGCCAGGTCGAGGCCGGTGCGCTGCGGGAGGCCCTGCGGGTCGTGCGGACCCGTGGCAACGGGGAGCCGACGCTGCCCCGAATCGCCGAGGTCCTGTTCGCGCCCGTCGACGCGATGGCCCGCGGGCTTCAGACGAGCATCGCAGCGCTCGCCACGGACGCCCGTCGCGCCGCGCTGGCGTTGCAGGATCTGTGCGAGGGCCCGCTGCGGGGCATGTTCGACGGCCCCACGACCCCGGGCCTCGATCTCGAAGCCAGGCTCCTGGTACTCGACCTGCATGCCGTCCGCGACTCGCCGGCGGTGGGGATCCTGATGGCCTGCGCCAGCGCCTGGATGAGCGCCCTGCTGGCACGCACTGCCGAGCGGCCCGGACGCGAGCGCCTCATCAGCGTCGCCGACGAGTCGTGGAAGATCGTTCAGCACACGGGCCTGGGCGAGTGGTTTCAGTCCAACTTCAAGCTGGCGCGCCAGTTCGGGGTGATGAACCTCGTGGTCCTCCACAAGCTGGCCGATCTCCAGGCCGCCGGTGACGCGGGCTCCCGCGCCGCCCGCATCGCCGAGGGGCTGGTGGCCGACGCCTCCACTCGGATCGTCTATCACCAGGACGAGAGCCAGGTGCCACTGACGCGGTCGCTGCTGGGGCTTTCGGACAGCGAGGCGCGGCTCATGTCGATGCTGTCGCCCGGGCAGGCGCTGTGGCGGGTGGGCCAGCGCTCGTTCGTGGTGGCCCATCACCGCTCGCGGATCGAGACGCGGCTGACCAACACCGACGCCGGGATGAGCGCGACCGGCGCGGTGGGGAGCCGTCGATGAGCGCGCACCCCACCCGCAGGAGGAGCCGGCCATGAGCGAAGGGCGCGGCGCGGTGCTCTCCGATGCCGCCGTGCTGGGGCTGGTCGGCCTCGCCGCGGGGCTGGCCGGAGCCGTCTGGCTGTGGGGCGGCCTGGCCGGGCTCCTCTTCGGGCACGGCTGGCCCCGAGTGGCCGCGGGCCAGCTGCTGGAGGTGATCGTTCGCCTGCCCGGCCGGCTGACGCATCCGGCCTCGGCCTGGCCCCGGGCGGCGCGCCCACTGCTCCCGGGCACGGGCGGGTTCTACGCGACGTTGGGTGTGCTGGTGGCGAGCGTCACGGGCGTGGCGGTCGCCGCGGCGAGACTGGGTGTCGCGGGCCGGCTGATCCGGGGCCCCGCCGGCGCGCGCTGGGCGGGCGCGGGCGAGCTTCGGGTGTTGCATGGACGCGCGCGAGCGGGGCGGCTGGCGCTCGGGCGCTGCCGCGGTCGGTTGCTGTACGCCGAGCAGCGCCATGCCCTGGTCGCCTTCGGGCCGCCCCAGTCGGGCAAGTCGGCCGGGCTCGCCGTCCCCGCGCTGCTGGAATGGGAGGGGCCGGCGGTCGCCTCCTCGATCAAGACCGACCTCCTCTCGTGCACCGCCTCGCGTCGCCGGGCGCTCGGCCCCACGTTCGTCTTCGATCCGTTCGAGCTGTCGGGCACGGAGACGCAGACGTGGTCGCCGCTGCGGGGCGCCGCGACCTGGGACGGCGCGCTCGAGGTCGCCTGGCGCCTGGCCGCGGCCGGTGAGCTCGATCAGCGGGGCGTCGAGGGCGGAGACTTCTGGGCGGTCGCCGCCGAGCAGCGGCTGGCGCCGCTCCTGTACGCGGCGGCGCGCACGGGCGCGGAGATGGACGCGGTGGTGCGCTGGGCCTACGGCCAGGGGTCCCGGGAGCTCTACGAGGCGATCTCCGAGCTCACCGGGTCCGCGGGGGACGAGACCGAGCTGGAGGGGGCGCATGCCGCCTATGACGCGGTGCGGGCCTTCGAGGCGCAGGCGGACCGCACCCGCTCCTCCATCGAGGCCACCGCGCAGGGGCTTCTGCGCGCCTACCGCTTCGCCCGGGTGCTGCGCTCCGCGCGCTCTTGTCAGATCACGCCCGATGCGCTGCTCGATGAGCGAGCCACGCTCTATCTGATCGGCGACGCCAAGGCGTCCAAGCTCCTGCGCCCGATCTTCCTGGCGCTCCTGTCAGAGATCGTGGACCGCGCCTATGAGCGGGCCACGCTCGCCGGCGGCCGGCTCGACCTCCCGCTGCTGCTGTGCCTGGACGAGGCCGGCAACGTGGCGCCACTGCCCAATCTGGCCGAGATCGCCTCGACCGCGCCCAGCCACAACATCCAGCTGATCTCGATCTTTCACGACCTCGCCCAGGCGCGCAGCCGCTACCACGGCCAGGCCGAGACGGTGGTCAACAGCCATCGCGCCCGGATGCTGCTGCCGGGCGTAGCGGACCTCGAGACGCTGCGCTACTTCTCGGGCCTGGTGGGCGAGGAGGAGACGCGGGAGAGCACGCGGACCTCCGGTCCGGGGGGCGGCTCCCGGACCGTGGGAGTGCGCCGGCGCCCGCTGGTGGCGCCTGAGGCCCTGCGCCAGCTGCCCGCCGAGCGGGCGCTGCTGCTCTACGGGTCGCTGCCGCCCGCGGAAGTGAGGCTGCGGATGTGGTTCTCGGACCGTCGATTGAGGAGGTTGGCCGCATGACCTGGCAGGGACCAGACGACTGGCGCGACGACGCCTACCAGGACGACGGGTGGCCCGACGACGAGGCGATCCGTTGGCCGCTGACGTGGCGGGGGCTGCTGCCGCGCGAGCGCTGGCAATGGTTCGAGCGGCTGTGGAGCGACGTGTGCGAGCTGCGCGTGCGCTACCGCCTGGCGATCCGCTCGCAGTGGTGGGAGGACGAGATCCAGGTGGAGGCGCTGGCCGCGCTGGCGGCCTGGACTGGCCGCTACGACGCCGGGGAGTGGGACGATCCACCCGGCAAGCTCGCGCTCCTGTTCGACATCGAGCGGGTGGCGGGGCTGCTGCGCGACGGGATCGATCCGTTTCATCCCGACCGCGATCGGATGGCCTTCGTGCGCCATCTCGTCGACCTGGGCTGCCAGCCGCCGCCAGGGAGGAGGCCGGCGGAATGAGGATCCGGGCACAATCAGGGCCACGTGGAGCCCGCAGACGCCCAGCGACACGTCGGGCCCGCCGAGACTCGACGAGATGCCGCGTTTCCTCTGGGCGCGGCGATCACGCTGTCAGAGCTGGACCGCGATCCCCACCCGGCGCTGGCGCGGTTGCGCGCCGCCGAGCCCGTTTCCTGGCTGCCGAGCCTCGAGGGCTGGCTCGTCACCCGCCACGACCTCGTGCTGGCGGCGATGCGCGACGCGGCGGCCTTCACGGTGGACGATCCGCGATTCTCGACCGCCCAGGTGGTCGGCCCGAGCATGCTCAGCCTCGACGGGGCCGAGCACGATCGCCACCGCGCGCCGTTCGTGGGCCCGTTCCGCGCCGGCGAGGTCGCGGGGCGGTTTGCCCAGAGCACCGATGACGAGGCCCATCGGCTGGTCGACGGGATCGCTGCGGCGGGCGCGGCCGAGCTGCGCCGCGCCTTCGCCGGGCCGATGGCGGCTGCCATCGTCACCCAGGCGCTGGGACTGGGGCGCGCCGAGGTGGAGGACGTGCTGGGCTGGTATGACGCCATCGTCGCCTCGGTGACGTCGATCACCGCCGGGACGGGCGCCACCACCGCGGGACGGGAGGCGTTCGGCGACCTGAGCGCACGGCTGCGCTCGGTGATCGAGAGCGGCGAGCGGTCGTCGCTGCTGGCCGCGGCCGCCGGCAACGGCTTGCTGTCAGCCCAGCAGGTCATCGCCAACGCTGCGGTACTGCTCTTCGGCGGCATCGAGACGACGGAGGGGATGATCGCGAACGCGGTGCTGTACCTGCTGGCGCAGCCGGAGGGGGCGGCGGCGGCCCGAGCGAAGCCCGGCGCACTCAACGCGGCGCTCGACGAGTCGCTGCGTCTGGAGCCCGCGGCAGCGGTGGTCGATCGCTACGCCACCGCCGACGTGACGCTCGGGGAGGCAGCGATCGCCCGCGGCGAGCTCGTTCGCCTGTCGATTACCGGAGCCAACCGCGACCCGGCGGTGTTCACCGCTCCAGACGCATTCGATCCGCAGCGGCCCAACCTGCGCCGGCATGTCGCCTTCGCCCAGGGCCCCCACGTCTGCGTCGGGGTCCACCTGGCGCGGCTGGAGGCGCGGGCCGCGCTGGGGACGCTGCTGGCGCGGCTGCCCGGGCTGCGGCTGGACCCCGAGCGGCCGGCCGAGGTGCGGGGGCTGGTCTTCCGCAAGCCGCAGCGGCTGGATGTCGTGTGGGACGCGGCGTAGCGGTTGCGTCCCTGTCTCAACCGTGGGGCACGACGCGGGCGCACGTCAACGACGGGCAATGAACGCGGTGGGAGTCAGGCCGCGCCGGCGAAATCTTGACGTCTCACGTCACACACCGGCCCGTTCGCGGTGAGTGTCGCGAAACGCGAGTCATGTTGACTTCTGACGTCACGCCGCCTGAAACAGGCGCGTGTGTGATCTGTCGCATCAAGATCTGACGAGGCGTGCGAGCCCGACCTCCCCATCGTTGCCCGTCGTTGACGTGCGTCCGCGTCGCGCCCAGACGATGACGGAGACCTACGACTCCTCGTCGGCATGTCCCAGCAGCCGCAGCTCGTGAACGAGGCCGATCTCTGGCCCGCCGATCAGCTCCCAGGCCCGCGCGATGCCGATGAGGAAGTTGACGATGACGATGATGGCCACGGCGCGAATGTCACCGACGCTGCCCGGCGTCCGGGTGGCGCTGATCCCGGCAATGAGCTGGATGAGACAGGCGACGGTCTGACCGGCGAGGAAGAGGGCCTCGCGAGGGCCGGTGTGGTGCCGACGGCGCAGGCGGACGAGCGACATCACGGAGCCCGCGATGAAGAACAGCCCGAGGACCGCCACGATCGCCGCCGGCCAGCCCACCCCGACCCCCGGGATGAGCGCGAACAGCGACACCGCGAGCGCGTTGGAGAATGAGGTCAGCGCCGCCGACGCGCGCACGCGGTGAAGCTGGCTCTCGCCCTCCTTGGCCAGCCGCTCCTGCGTCACCGACACGGCCACGAAGAGCAGGCCCACCAGGGCGCCCGCCACGCCGGCGGCGGCCACGAAGAAGTCATGGAAATCCTCGGGAATCACGGACAGGGCCGCGGCCGGCGCTAGGCGCGCTCGACCATCACCGACGTCGCCTTGACGGTGGCGGTCGCCTCCACGCCCGGCGCGAGCGCCAGCTCCTCCACCGAGTCGCGCGTCACCGCGGCGGTGATGAGAAACGGCCCGGCCTCGATCTCCACCAGGGCCATGACGCCGTCGACCTCCACCGAGCGGACGACGCCGGTCATGCGGTTGCGCGCCGACAGCCGGCGACCGGTCTCGTGGCGCTGGGGCCGGCGGGTGAGACGGTTCACCTCCTCGGCGCTGACCATGCGGCGGTTGCGCTCGTCGCGGAAGGTGTTGAGCTTGCCGGCGCGATCCCAGCGGCGAAGGGTATCGGCGCTGACGCCGATGGCGGCCGCCGCTTCTCCGAGAGTCAGGTTGGCGCTCACCTCTGGAAACATACCCTTGCCCCCTGACTCGAAAGGATCCAACGTGAAGCTCAGCGCACGCAATCAGCTAGCCGGGACGGTCAAGGAGGTCCACAAGGGCGCGGCCATCGCCAACGTGGTCGTCGACGTGGGCGGCCAGCGGATCGTCTCGTCGATCACCGTCGAGGCCGCCGAGGAGCTCGGGCTGGCCGACGGCAGCCGGGTGACCGTCATCGTCAAGGCGTCCGACGTGATCCTGGCCACCGAGTAGCGCCCACGACCACCCCCGCACAGGACCCCGCACCGCCCATCTCCAGGAAAGAGGCCTCATGGCACTCAGCTCGCGCCAGCAGGATCGCAGGCACAACCGGCTCATGAAGCTGCCCGCCGTGCAGGGCGGCGACGCCGAGATGCCGATCGATCGCCTTCCCGACACCAGTGCCGGAACCGATGCGGCCTACGAGGTGATCAAGGCCGAGCTGCTGCTCGACGGCCAGTCGCGGCTGAACCTGGCCACGTTCGTGACGACGTGGATGCCCGCCCTCGCCGGGAGGCTCATGGCCGAGACCGCCGACAAGAACATGATCGACAAGGACGAGTATCCGCAGACGGCCGAGATCGAGGCGCGCTGCGTCAACATCCTCGCCGACCTGTGGAACGCCCCCGAGCACACCAACGCGACCGGCTGCTCGACCACGGGATCGAGCGAGGCGGCGATGCTGGCCGGGATGGCGCTCAAGTGGCGGTGGCGCGCGCGGATGGAGAAGGCGGGCAAGCCCACGAACCGGCCCAACCTGGTGATGGGCGCCAACGTGCAGGTGTGCTGGGAGAAGTTCTGCCGCTATTGGGAGGTCGAGCCACGGCTCGTGCCCATGGAGGGCAACCACTACCACCTCACCGCCGACCGCGCCGTGGCCCACTGCGACGAGAACACGATCGGCGTGGTGGCCATCCTGGGCTCCACCTTCGACGGCAGCTACGAGCCGGTCAAGGAGATCTGCGAGGCGCTGGACCAGTTCGAGTCAGACGAGGGCCTCTACGTCCCGGTGCACGTCGACGCCGCCTCGGGCGGCTTCGTCGCCCCGTTCCTGTCGCCGGAGCTGGAGTGGGACTTCCGGCTGGAGCGCGTGCAGTCGATCAACGCGTCGGGCCACAAGTACGGGTTGGTGTACCCCGGCGTGGGCTGGGCGATCTGGCGCGATCACGAGGCACTGCCGGGGGAGCTCGTGTTCAACGTCAACTACCTCGGTGGCAACATGCCGACCTTCGCGCTGAACTTCTCCCGGCCCGGCAGCGAGGTCGTCGCCCAGTACTTCATGTTCATGAGCCTGGGCCGAGAGGGGTACACGGCGATGATGACGACGCTGGAGCAGGTGGCCAAGCACATCGCCAAGGGCGTTTCGGAGATAGGGCCCTACGAGCTGCTCTCCGACGGCGGCGACCTGCCCGTGTTCGCCTTCGCCCTCAATCGCGACGTCACGAACTACACGGTGTTCGACGTGTCTGACCGGCTGCGCGAGCGCGGCTGGCTGGTGCCCGCCTACACGTTCCCCGAGAACCGGCAGGACCTGAGCGTGCTGCGCGTGGTGGTGCGCGCCGGGATGCACAGGGAGATGGCCGACCAGTTGCTCGAGGCGCTGGCCGAGAAGACGAAGGTGCTCGAGTCGCTCAAAGCCCCGGTCCCGGCGGAGCTGGCCAGCACAGCCAGCGCGTTCGCACACTAGAGGCGCCGCCCGCGAGGCGGACCGGCGGATCTGCCACGTCCGTCAGAGCACGTCGGCCAGCGCCCGCCCCGCCTCCTCGAGCTCGTCGAGCGTCGAGGCCTCGATCACGCGGTCCAGGTCGAGGATCCTCGCACCCATCGAGTCCAGCTCGCGGGTCCCGACCACCGCATGACAGGGCACTCCCGACTGGCGGGCGCGCGTCGCGACCTCGGACACGACCTTGCCCACGAGGCTCTGCATGTCGAGCTTGCCCTCGCCGGTCACCACCGCGCGCGCGGCGCGCATGCGCGCGTCGAAGCCGACCTCGTCGAGCACGAACGCCGCACCGGGGACGAGCTCGGCGCCGAACGCCGCCCACAGGCCCCCGGACAGGCCGCCCGCGGCGCCGGTCATGGGCACCCCCCGCGGGTCGCGGTCCAGCCGCCGGGCCAGCGCGTTCAGGCGAGCCGTCAGCCGCTTGACCCCAGCGGCGTCCGCCCCCTTCTGGGGCGCGAAGACCGTCGCGGCGTCCTCGAACGGCGTGCGTACGTCGCAGAGCACCACGAGCTTTGACCCGCGCAGGCCGCCCGCCGCCAAGATCGCCTTGATCGCCCCGGCGCCGCCGTCCGTGGTGGCGCTGCCCCCGACCCCCAGCATGACGGTGCGCGCCCCGGCGTCGATCGCCGCGGCGATGAGCTGTCCGGTGCCGGCGGTCGTGGCCGCCAAGGCGTCGCGCTCGGCGGGCTCGACGAGGTCCAGACCGGACGCGGCGGCGGTCTCGACGATGGCCACCTCGCCGGCCAGGCCGAACTCGGCCACGATAGGGCGCTCCAGCGGGTCGAAGACCTCGGCGCGCCGGCGCTCACCACCGAGGCCGGCGGCCAGCGCATCGAGCGTGCCCTCGCCACCGTCGGCCACCGGGCAGAGATCCACCGGGCGCCCCGCGCGCTGCAGTCCACGGCCGATGGCGGAGGCCACCTCCGATGCGCTGAACGTCCCCTTGAAGGAGTCCGGCGCCACCAGCACCGTCTGGGGGACGCCCGGGATGCGGCTCACGCTGGCGCCGTCAGTTCACCGGTTCGAGCGCGAACACCGGGATCTGGCGATCGGTCTTGGTCTGGTACTCCGCGTAGTCCGGCCAGACGGCCACGGCCCGCTCCCACCACTCCTGCCGCTCATCGCCGCTGAGCTCCCGGACGGTGTAGTCGCCCTTGTGCGTGGCGTCCTGAACCTCCACCAGCGGGTGGTCGACGAGGTTGCGATACCAGGCGGGATGCTCGGGAGCGCCGCCCTTGGAGGCGACCGCCGCGTAGCGGCCGTCGTGCTCGACGCGCATCACCGGGTTCTTGCGCAGCTTGCCGGACTCAGACCCGACCGAGGTGACGACGATCACCGGCACTCCGCGCATCACCGTCCCCCGCTCACCACCCGAGCTCTCGATCTCCTCCACCTGGTCGCGGACCCACTTGGCCGAGCTCGGCGCGTATTCACCCTGTAGTGGCATGCTGTCTCCCTCGTCGTGTCATGACTTCATCTGCTCCAGCCGGCATTGCACCGGCGCCTTGTCGTCGCGCCAGCGCAGGATCCGGGTGCCATGGCGGATCCGCCCGCCGCTGGCGTGGTCGAAGGTGACCTCGACCACCAGCTCGGGGCGCAGCGAGATCCACTCGAGCTCGCGCTCGCTCTGCCAGCGGCTGGGGTCGCCGCGGCCGCGCTCCCCGGTCTCATATGGCGCCAGCCGCTGTACGAGGGCGCGCTTCTCGGCGGCCTTGAGCCCGGACGAGTGGCCCACGACGTGCAGAGCACCCTCGCCGTCGTACAGCCCCAGGATGAGCGAGCCGACCGTGCCCTCCTCCTTGCCCGGCCGGTAGCCGACGACCACCGCGTCGATGGTGCGCACGCGCTTGACCTTGACCATGCCCTTGCGCTGGCCCGGGCGGTAGGGGGCGCCGAGGTCCTTGGCCACGACGCCCTCACCGTCCCGCAGCCAGGTCGCGGTACCGTCGGGGTCGCGTGTGAGCGGCGTGAGGTCGATGCCGGCGCGCGTGAGCTCCTCCAGCGCGGCGCGTCGCTGCGCGAAGCTCCACTCCAGCAGCTCCTCGTCCTCGCGCGCGAGCAGATCGAAGGCGACGTAGCGGGCCGGTGTCTGCTCGGCCAGCATCGCGATCCGGCTCGCCGCGGGATGAATGCGCTGCTGCAGCGCGCCGAAGTCCTCATGGCCGTCGGCGGCGTCGATGACGATCTCGCCGTCGATGACGTAGTGGCCCGGCGGAAAACCCAGCTCGGGGAAGTAGCGCTCCAGCGTCTTGCCGCCGCGCGACTGGATCGTGAACGCATCTCCGTCGACAAACGCGATGGCGCGGAAGCCGTCGAACTTCGGCTCGTAGGCCCACTGGTCTCCGAGGGGCAGCTCCTTGCCCGAACGGGCAAGTTGCGGCTCGATCGGAGGCTTGAGCGGGAGCGACACGGTGGCGCGATGGTAGCCGCGCGGGCCGGGCGGGGCTCAAACGTCGCCCCGATAGGATCACCATCATGCCCGAGCATCAGGTCACAGCCGCCGAGCAGGAGTACCTGGAGTCGCTCTTCTGGCTCTACGAGGCCGGGCTGCCGATGAGCGGGGCAAACCTGGCGCGCGCCATGCAGCTCTCGGCGCCGACCGTGCACGAGATGCTCGGGCGCCTCGAGCGCGACGGATTCATCGAGCGCACGGGCGGCCGCAAGATCCAGTTCACCGGCCCCGGCCGCGAGCAGGCGGAGCAGATCGTGGGCCGCCACCGGATGATCGAGCGCTTCCTCACCGATGTCGTGGGGGTGCCCTGGGATGACGTCCACGAGGAGGCCGAGAAGCTCGAGTACGCCATGACCCCGCGCTTTGAGGCCTACATCCGCACCGCCGTGGGCGACGCCACCACCTGCCCGCACGGCCACCCCATCAAGGTCGGGGAACGCATCGTCGGCGTCCCGCTGGCCGATTGCGAGGTTGGGGCCACAGTGACGATCCTGCGCCTGGAGAACGAGGCCGAGGATCTCCTGCACTACCTCAAGATCGCCGGGATCGCTCCTGGCCTGAAGGGCACCGTCGAGACCAATGACGGCGAGGACGTCCAGGTGCACAGCGACGGGGCCACCGCCTCGGTCACGTTCAGCGTCGCCGAGACCGTCTCGGTGCTCGCCGATCCCTCTCCGCCGCCGCGCACCGCCCTTCCCGAGCAGCTCGTGCTCGGCGGTCGCTACGGCCGCTAGAGACTCGAGGCGGGCGCGGCCAGCTGCGCCGTGCCCGTGGCCAGCCAACGGTGGATCTGCGCGTAGACCGCCGGATGGTTGAGCAGATCGAAGTGGGTCGCGCCGCCGATGTGGGCGTACTGGTCGACGGGGAACTGCAGGCGCTCGCCGCGCCCGCCGTGCGACCACGCGCTCGCCCGCAGCACGAGCAGGTCGCCCAGGAGGCGGCCGAGGGGCGCGTCGGGGTCCCGGGAGAGCGTGGCGCTGACGAAGTAGTGGTTGGCGCTCTGCAGGAAGGGCACGACGGTGCCGGTGTTGGTCCAGAAGGCGTCCGGATCGTGGCCCTCCCAGTCGGCATCGACCACGTAGCCGTAGGCTAGGTCCTTGACACCGACGCTGCGCGCGCGCACCGGCGCGGCGAACGGCTTGAGCTCGGGGACCCGCGCCGCGGCGTGGCAGACGGCATTGGCGCCGAGCTCCAGCGGCGCACCCTTGTGCGGCGAGCCCAGCATGAACACGTGGCGCACCCGTTCGCGCCAGGACCCCGCCTCCGCGTAGTAGCAGGCGCCCCGGGCGACCAGGCCGCCCATCGAGTGCCCGATGAGCGCGAGCTCGGCCACCTCCACCGGCCAGTGGGCGCACAGCTGCTCGAGCAGGGCCGCCAGCGCCCGCCCGTTGTGGGAGATGTGAAGGCCGCTGTTGTAGCGGACGTATACGGGCGTGTAACCGAGCTCGGTGCGCAGGCGCTCGCCATAGGGGGCGTGACGCGAGGCGCCCAGTCGCCATGCGTCCTCGGTCTCGCACAGCCCGTGGAGGAACACCGCGACGCGGGGCGATGCCGCGGGGAAGGCCACGCGCAGCGACCCGGCGTCAGGCGCCACCGCCCGCCCGCGGACGTGCGCCGCGATGGGCATCTCGAGCGCGCTCCCGTCGCGATGGAGCCGGTCGCCCCACATGCCGTTGATCGCCCCGACGGCCAGCCGTCCGCGCACGGCGTCGGCGATCGAGGGGGCATCTTCGGGGCGCACGACGCTGGCCGTGGCCGCCCCGCCCCGCACCAGGGCGCCGCTGAGCGCGGAGGCGGCGGCGTAGGCGCCGGCGGAGATCCGGTCGTGGGCGATGCGCACCGGCGCCGCCGTCGGCCCCAGCGCGCCGAACACCCGGCTGGCGATCCCCTCGTGGACGCCACGCGCCTGGCCGGCGATGCCGGCCGCGGCGTCCCCGGCGAGGTCGCCGAGGGCTCTCAGCTCCTCACGCCGCATTCACGTGCCGGCCCACTTCTGCGTAGGCCTCGGCCAGGCGCCTGACGCCCTCCCGGATCTCGTCCGGAGTCACTCCCGAGTAGGCCAGGCGCAGCGACGACTCGCCGCCCTCCAGCACGAAGTCCGTCCCCTTGACGAACTGGACCCCGCGGATGGCAGCGGCTTCGAACAGGGCGGCGACGTCGGTTCCCTCGGGCAGATCCACCCACAAAAAGTAGCCGCCCTCAGGCTCGACGAAGCTCGCCTCGGGAAGATGTTCGACCAGCGCCTCGCACAGCGTCCGGGCACGCTCGCGCAGCGCCTCTCGCACCGTCTCGATGGAGCGCTCGATGGCGCCCGAGCGGCAGAACTGGTTGACGATCGCCTGGGCCACCATGTTCGGCGAGATGTACGTGCTGGTGGCGATCTTGACGACCTTGGCGATCAACTCCTCGGGGCCGACGAGGTAGCCGACGCGGATCCCGGGGCAGACCGTCTTGGAAAACGAGGAGGCATAGACCACGACATCTGAGCCGATCGACAGCATCGTCGGCAGCGCTTGGCCCGAGAAGCGCAGTGCCACGTAAGGGTCGTCTTCGAAGATGGTGAAGTTGTGGGCCCGCGCGAGCTCGAGCAGCCGCTGGCGCTTGGGCTCGGACAGCGTGTAGCCGGCCGGGTTCTGGAAGTTGGGGATGATGTGAGCGAGCTTGGGCTCCGCCCCCGCCGTGAGCACGCGCTCGAGAGCGGCCACGTCGATCCCGTCAGGCTCAAGCTGGACCATGCGGACGTCCGCGCCGCGGTTGCGCAGCGACAGCAGCGTGCGGTCATACGTCGGCATCTCCACCACCACGGTGTCCCCAGCGCTGACCAGAGCGTCGAAGAGGAAGGCATCGGCCTGCATCGACCCGTTGGTGACCAGCACCTGCTCGGGAGCGACCTGGTGGCGCTCGGCGATCCACTCGCGCAGCGGGACGTAGCCCACGGCGGTCCCGTAGGCGGTCGTCCCACCCGGGTCGGCGGTGAAGGCCAGCTCGGCGGCGGCACGCAGGCCGTCGACGTCGATGATGTCGAGCGACGGCGCTCCGCGAGCGAATGAGATCGTGCCTGCCACTGCCCTTAAGACTACGGGGTTGGCTGCGCGAGGTGCACGTCGATGATGACCCGGTCGGTCCCCTCGTACTCGCGCACGCTCACGGCACGGACCTCGGGCAGCGCCTGGAGCGAGCGCTCGAAGCGACGCAGCGCGTCCGTGCCGGCAAACGGGCCTGCCGACATGCCCACCGTGGGCTCGGGGACGACGGCGGCCCGGCCTGTGAGGACGTCACCGGCGGAGGCCAGCAGGCGCTCGTGGGCCTCCAGCAGCGCCCGCAGCTGGGCGACGAGGCCCGCTGCCTCCGACCCGGCCGAGGCATCGGCGAGGCGCTTGGGGATGGGCGCGGCCTCGGGTGGGATGACCGGCGCGGCATCGCGAGCCTCGATCTCGGGGACGGCGCGAGGCTCGGGGGCGGGGACGGCGCGACCGTCCGTGTCGACCGCGGCGCCGGCCACACCCTGCGCCGCCGGCGCCAGGCCGGACTGAATCGTGCTCAGCCGACGGTCGATCTCGGCCAGGCGGGCGTCAAAGATCGACTTCTCAGCCATGAGCGAGCGAGCCTAGCGGCCGCCTCGGCGGCTACTTGCCCAGCAGCGAGACGGCGGTCTCGGCGACCTGGGTGGGGGTGCGGCCCACCTTGACGCCCTTGGCCTCGAGCGCCTCCGCCTTGGCCGCGGCGGTCCCGCGCGATCCGGACACGATGGCTCCCGCATGCCCCATGGTCTTGCCCGGGGGAGCGGTGAACCCGGCGATGTAGCCGATGACCGGCTTGGTGACGTATTCGGCGATGTAGTCAGCGGCCTGCTCCTCGGCGTCGCCGCCGATCTCGCCGCACATGACGATGAGCTCGGTCTCGTCGTCGGCCTCGAACAGTCCCAGGACGTCGATGAAGTCGGTGCCCGGGACCGGGTCGCCGCCGATGCCCACGATCGAGGAGTTGCCAAAGCCGCTCTGGGCCAGCACGTTGCCGATCTGGTAGGTCAGCGTTCCCGAGCGCGAGACGACGCCGACATTGCCACGGCTGAAGAAGGATGCCGGGATGATGCCGACGCTGGCCTTTTCCGGCGACAGGATCCCGGGACAGTTGGGCCCGATGAGTCGGCTGCGGCCGTTCTTCTTGAGCGTGTTGTAGACGCGCAGCTCGTCGTGGGCGGGGATGCCCTCGGTGATGCAGATGATCAAGCCGATGCCGGCGTCCTCGGCCTCCAGGATCGAATCGGCGGCGAAGCGGGGCGGCACGAAGATCATCGCCGTGTTGGCACCCTCCCTGTCCACCGCCTCGTGGAACGTGTTGAAGACGGGGACGCCCTCCACGTCCTGGCCGCCCTTGCCGGGGGTCACCCCGGCGACCACCTGGGTGCCGTAGTCGCGGTTGCGCAGGGAGTGGAACGTGCCCTCGCGGCCGGTGATCCCCGACGTGCAGAGCCGGGTGTTCTCGTCGACGAGAATGCTCATGACGCGGCCTTGGCCAGTTCCACGACCTTGGCGGCGGCGCCGTCCATCGTGGACTCGGTATGCACGTTGGGGAGGCTCGCCTCGGCGAGCAGTTTGCGCCCCTCCTCGCCGTTGGTGCCGTCCAGGCGGACCACGAACGGCACCGAGGGGCTGATCTGCTCGAAGGCCTCGATCAGGCCCTTGGCGACCTCGTCGCACCGGGTGATCCCGCCGAAGATGTTGAAGAGGACGGCCTTGACCTTCTCATCGGAGAGGATCACCTCCACGGCGCTGGTGATCGCGTCGGCACGCGAGCCGCCGCCGGCGTCCAGGAAGTTCGCAGGCCGGCCACCGGCCTCGGCGACGACGTCGAGCGTCGACATCGACAATCCGGCGCCGTTGGCCAGCACGCCGATGTTGCCGTCGAGCTTGACGTAGGTGAGGCCACGCTCCTTGGCCATGCGCTCCTGGGGATCCTCGGCTGAGAGGTCGCGGAGATCGGCGTTCTCCGCGTGGCGGAAGAGCGCGTTGCCGTCGAGGGTGACCTTGGCGTCCAGCGCCTTGACCTCGCGCTCGGGCGTGACGATCAGCGGGTTGACCTCCACGAGGGTGGCCTCCTCGGCGACGAACACGTCATAGAGCCTGGCCAGCATGGCCGCCACCGGACGCACCACATCGGCATCGACGCCGGCCTCGTAGGCCAGCCGCCGGCCGTGAAAGTCCTGGAAGCCCAGCAATGGGTCGACATGGAGGAGGGCGATCGCCTCGGGGTCCTCGTCGGCCACCTGCTCGATGTCCATGCCGCCCTTGGTCGAGAGCATGACCAGCGGCGCCTTGGCGGAGCGGTCGAACACGACCGACGCGTAGTACTCGGAGGCGATCTGGGAGGCTCCCTCGATCCACAGCTCGTGCACGGTGAGGCCGCGGATGTCCATGCCCAGGATCGCCCGGGCGTGCTCCTCGGCCTCGGCGCGGGTGGTGGCGATCTTGATGCCCCCGAGCTTCCCGCGCCCGCCGATCTGCACCTGGGCCTTGATGGCACACGGGTAGCCCACGGCCTCGGCGGCGGCCACCGCGTCCTCCACGGTGCGCGCGGGCTGACCGGTGGGCACCGGCACGCCGTGGCGGGCGAACAGCTGCTTGCCCTGGTACTCGAGAAGGTCCATGACGGCGCCTCACTCTAGTGATTCCCATGCGCACGCGGCTCGGCGGACCGACGGGTGACGGCGGAGCGCCACCACGACGCGCCACATGGCGGCGCCATGGCATCATCAGCCACTCATGGCGCTACCGAAAAACGTCTCATTCGTCACCTTCGATGTCTATGGGACGCTGATCGACTGGGACACAGGGGCGTACGAGGCGTTCCGCAACGAGGCCGATCGCGACGGCTTCACCATCGAGCGCGACGAGCTACTGCCTCTGTTCCACGAGATCCAGCAGCAGATCGAAGCCGGCTCCTATGAGCTGTATGCGGAGGTGCTGCGCCGCACGGCGGTGCAGATCGCCAAGCAGCTCGGCTGGCCGCTCGAACCGTCCCGCTCCGGGTTCCTGCCCGACTCCGTACATCGATGGAAGCCGTTCAAGGAGACCAATCCGACACTGGCGAAGATCGCCAAGCAGTACAAGTGCGGCTTGATCTCCAATATCGACGACAAGCTGCTCGGCCAGACCCGGCGCCACATCCCACTGGACTTCGACCTGGTCGTCACCGCTCAGCAGGTCCGCTCCTACAAGCCCGATCCGGCGCACTTCACCGAGTGTGAGCGGCGCATCGGCTCCAAGAAGGGCTGGGTGCACGTCGCCGCCAGCTACTACCACGACATCGAGCCCTGCCTGAAGAAGAAGATCCCGGTGATCTGGGTCAACCGCAACAAGGAGCAGCTCGAGTCCGGTCAGAAGAAGCCCGACGCCGAGGTCGCCAACCTCAAGGAAGCGGCGAAGCTGATCGGCATCGGCTGATCGCGCTGACCGCCGCGCCATGCGCGCCGTCGCCCTGCATGCCGATGTGATCGTGTTCGTCTCCGACGTGTGGCAGACCACCTGCACGGCCGTGCGCGGCGGAGACGAGGGGTTCGTGATCGACTCGGTGGTGTACCCCGAAGAGCTGCGCGCGCTCCCCGATGTGCTCGAGCAGGCCGGCTTTCCCGTCTCCGGTCTGCTCACCACCCACGGCGACTGGGACCACCTGCTCGGCCGCACCGCGTTTCCCCGAGCCGCGCTGGGAGGCGGCGAGGCTACGGTGCAGCGGCTGTCCTCCGAGCTCGGCGAGGCCCAGCGCGAGTTGCGTGCCTTCGACCAGGAGCACTACGTCGACGGACGCCCGCCGCTGGCCCTGGGATCGCTTCAGTCCCTCCCCGTGCCCGGTCATCTGGAGATCGGCGCGGGCGCCGGCGCTCACGAGCTCGAGCTGCACCTGACTGGGGGCCACACCGCCGACGGGACGGCGTACTGGCTGCCGTGGGCCAAGGTGCTGGTGTGCGGTGACTACCTGTCGCCGGTGGAGATCCCAGCGCTGTCCCCGGGCGGCTCAGTGCCCGCCTACCGGTCCACCCTGCAGCGTCTGCGGCCACTGGCCGAGCAGGCGGAGTGGGTCGTCCCCGGACACGGCGCGCCGCAGTCCGCCGCGCGGGCTCGCGAGATCCTGGATGAGGATGATGCCTACCTGTCCGGACTCGAGTCAGACCCGAGCGGCGCGGCTCTGCCCTCGGGGCGGTCGACGGCGCCGCAGAAGCGCCTACACGCCGCCAACGTGGCCGCCGTCGCCGGCGACTGAGGCCTACTCGGCCCCGCTGATGACGGCGAGGGTGTCGCCGGTGGCGACCGCCGCGCCCACCGAGACGGGCAGCTCGGTGACCTTGCCGGCCTTGTGGGCGGTGATCTCGTTCTCCATCTTCATCGCCTCGATGACGGCGATCAGCGCGCCCTCCTCCACGTCGGCGCCCGCCTGGACCGCGACCTTGAGCACGGTCCCCTGCAGGGGGGAGGAGAGCGTGTCGCCTCCGCCTCCAGCACCGCCGGCGCGACCGGCGCGGCGCGGTGCACGACGGCCGCCCGCCGCGGCGGCGCCGGTCGGGGCCGCACCGTTGGTCGCCACGGCGCCGGCCAGGGGCGGGCCGATGACCTTGACGTCAAAGCGCTTGCCCGAGACCTCGACGGTGTAGCTCTGCTGCACCGGCTCGGCCTCCTCCTCGGCGTCGTCCTTGGCGGTGGCCGCGGGGGGGAAGGCGAGCTGCTTGAGCCAGTCGCGGTCCTCGATGAGGTCGCGGCAGGTCTCGGCGTCGGCCCACTGCCGGGTGGCGAGGATGGCCCGGTGGAACGGGATCAGGGTCTTGAGCTCGGTGATCTCGTACTCCTTGAGCGCCCGGAGCATCCGTGCCGTCGCCTGCTCGCGGTCGGCGTCCCAGACGATGAGCTTGGCCACCATCGGGTCATACATCGGGGTGATCTCTGACCCGGGCCCGACTCCGGAGTCGACGCGGACGCCCGGCCCGGTGGGCTCCCGATATTGCCCGATCGTCCCCGGGGCGGGCGCGAAGTTCTTGGAGGCGTCCTCGGCGTTGATGCGGCACTCGATGGCGTGCCCGCGGAGAATGACGTCCTCCTGGGCGATCGAGAGCTTCTCGCCCGCCGCGACCCTGATGCCCTCCTTGACGATGTCGATGCCCGTCACCATCTCGGTGACGCAGTGCTCGACCTGGACGCGCGTGTTCATCTCCAGGAAGAAGTACTCGCCGTTCTGGAGCAGGCCCTCGATCGTCCCGGCGCCGGTGTAGTTCACCGCGGCGGCCGCCTCGGTGGCGATCGTGCCGATCTTCTGGCGCAGCGCCTCGTCGACCGCGGGAGCGGGGGCCTCCTCGATCAGCTTCTGGTGGCGGCGCTGCAGCGAGCAGTCGCGCTCGCCCAGGTGGATGACGTTGCCGTGCGAATCGGCGAGCACCTGCACCTCGACGTGGCGGGGATCGGGCAGGTAGCGCTCGAGGTACACGGTGGCATCGCCGAAGAACTTCTCGCCTTCACGGGCCGCGCCCTCAAAGGCGTCGGAGAGCTTGTCCTCAGACAGAGCGACGCGAAAGCCCTTGCCCCCGCCGCCGCCGGCCGCCTTGACCGCGACCGGATAGCCGATGGTGCTGTCGATGATCTTTTTGGCGTCCTGAAGCGTCTGGACCGGCTCCGTTGTCCCGGGCACGATCGGCACGCCCGCCTTCTTCATCAGCTCCCGGGCACGGGTCTTTGAACCCATCGCCTCGATGGCCGAGGCCGGCGGTCCGATGAACACGGTGCCGTTGTCCTCCAGCGCCTTGGCAAACGCGCTGTTCTCAGCCAGAAAGCCGTAGCCGGGGTGCACGGCTTCGGCGCCTGACTGGTTGATGACCTCCAGCAGCTTCTCGATGTTGAGATAGCTCTCGCTCGCGGGGCCCGGACCGAGGAGATAGGCCTCGTCGGCCCGCTTGACGTGGATGGCGTCGCGGTCGAGCTCGGAGTAGACGGCCACCGTCGCGATCTGAAGCTCCTCGCAGGCGCGCACGATTCGCACCGCTATCTCGCCACGGTTGGCGATGAGGACCTTCGAGAACATGCGGCGGCCACTTTACCGGGCGGTCCGCGCAAGGGCCTGCGCCACGTCGACGAGGACCGCCATGGGCTCGCGCTCGAGCTGGCGCCACGTGACCCTGATCACGGTGATCCCGGCTCGCCGGAGTGCCGCATCGCGCCGCCTGTCCCGTTCGAAGCGGTCGCGCGTGCTGTGGTAGGCGAACCCGTCGATCTCGACGGCCACCCGCTCGTCTGGCCAGAGAAAGTCGATCTCGTGACCGTGACGCCGGGCGTTGGTCAAGGGGCGGGGCAGCCTCGCGCGCGTGACGAGCTCGAGGAAGACCTCCTCGGCTTTCGAGCGCGTGAAGGTCGTGGTGGTGTAAGCGTCGAGGAGGTCCTGGACGATGGCGCGGCCCGCGTGGCGCCCGGCGCGCGCCAGCAACTCACGGACGTGGGCGAGGCCGGCAAGCCGCTGGATGAGCATCTGATCGAGCGCGCGCTCGAGGTCGCGCTCCGCGGAGACGGCAGCGACGTCCAGCAGAACGCGGGCCGGAGACGTGACGGGGAGCCGCTCACGGACCCAGACGTCGGCCGCGACGAGAATGCGGCTGCGGTGGACGCGGACGCCGGTCGGGTCGTCCACGGACGCGCCGGGGACAGTGACATGGATCAGGCCGTCGCCGCTGTCCGCCGCGCGCAGGCCCCACAGCGCGGCGGCGGTATGGTGACTGAGCGCTGCGCCGGGCCGGACGGCCAGCAGTGCCGCGGTCTCGTCAGCGAGCGGGATGGGCACGTCGGGCCCGACAGCAAAGACGCCGCGGTGCTTGCGCCGCAGCCACCCGGAGCTCGCGAGCCTGTCGATGGTGTTGGAGGCGACTCCCGCGTCGAGCATCTGCCTTCGCGAGATCCGGCCTCGCTGGGCGGCGGCCACGGCGAAGATCCGCTCGTCACGCGTGCCGCTGATGGGGGTTTCAGAGCCCACTCCGAGCAGCTGGACAGTGTGGGCTGAGTTCTCCCTGTGAGAGGGGGGTAACTGAGCCCGCTGCCCAAGGACGGGGGGTGCGGGCTCGGTTTCCCCCGTGGGGGGAGCGGGGCGGCGTGAGGTAGGGCTCATATCTCTTAGAGCCTGTGGGCGCCCCGGGTCCACCCCCCGCTCCGTAGTCTTGGAGGAAGATCGTGGACTCCGCCGCCGCCAGCACTCCCCGCAAGCGCCACGCCCTCGAGCTGTTCGAGGGGCTGCCGGCGCGGTATGACCGCCTCGGCGCCGTGATGAGCTTCGGGCAGGACCCGCGATGGCGGCGGGCGATGGTGGCCGCGGTCGACCCCCAGCCCGGGCAGCGGGTCCTCGACGTGGCCACCGGGACCGGGATGGTGGCGTTCGCGCTGGCGCGGCGGGGCGCCGAGGTCACCGCCCTGGACCAGAGCGAGGCGATGCTGGCGGTGGCGCGCCACCGCACGCCGCCGGCCCGAGGGCGCGTCGAGTTCGTGACCGGGGAGGCGGAGCACCTCCCGTTCGCCGACGGCTCCTTCGATGCGCTGACCTTCACCTATCTCCTGCGCTACGTCGACGACCCCGCGGCGACGATACGCGAGCTTGCCCGGGTCGTCAGGCCGGGCGGGCGGATCGGCATGGTCGAGTTCGGCGTGCCCCATGACCCGACCTTGAAGAGGCTCTGGCGTGTGCACACCCGCGCGGGCCTGCCGCGGATCGGACGTCTCGTGTCCCCGGCCTGGTATGAGGTCGGCCGCTTCCTGGGCCCGAACATCGAGCAGTTCCATGCCGCCCACCCGGATCTGACGGAGCTCTGGGCCACGGCGGGAATCACCCGCGTCACGCAGAGATCCATGAGCTTCGGGGCGGGCCTGGTCATGTCGGGAGTCAAAAACGGCCACGGCGCCTGAGCAGACGCGGCTGCAGCGGCCGGCCTTCTACGCCCTGGCACCGGGCGGCTGGCGTGACCTGGTCACGCTCCTGCACCCGCCCTATACCGCCTGGCATCTCAGCTACGTCGCACTGGGCGCGGCGGCGGCGCCGGTCGTCCATGCCGACCGTCTCGGCGCGGCGCTCGCCGCCTTCTTCCTGGCCGTCGGGATCGGCGCCCATGCCCTCGACGAGCTGCACGGCCGCCCGCTCCAGACCCGCCTCAGCCGTGGGACGCTGATCGCCCTGACGGTGGCGAGCCTCACCGGCGCGGTGGCCATCGGGATCGCCGGGATCGTCACCGTCTCGGCGTGGCTCATACCGCTGGTCGTGATCGGGCCGATCCTGGCCATCTCCTACAACCTCGAGCTGTTCGGCGGACGGATGCATGACGACACATGGTTCGCCGTCGCCTGGGGCGGGTTTCCCGCCTTCACCGGCTATTTCGTCAACGCGCTGCAGATCCGACCGGCCGGCATCCTCGTCGCCGCCGCCTGCACGCTTCTCAGCCTCGCCCAGCGGCGCCTCAGCACCCCGGTGCGCGAGCTGCGGCGCCGGACCGCCCGCATCGACGGGGTCCAGACCCTGACCACCGGCGAGACCCACACGCTGGACGCCGAGAGCGTCGCCGCGCCCCTCGAGGGGGCGCTTCGCGCGCTGTGGCTGGCCCTGGTCATCCTCGCCATCGGCCTCGTCGCCGTCCGTCTCTAGGCGCCCGCGCCGTGCGTCTCCGCGCGCCCGACGACGCTAGGCCGTGGCGCTGAGAATCATCCCGGCGGCGACGGTGTCGTTGGTCGACTCGTCGATGAGGATGAAGCTGCCGGTGGTGCGGTTGCGGGAGTAGGGGTCGACAACCAGTGGCGCGCTGCAGCGCAGGTGGACACGGCCGATCTCGTTGAGGCCGAGCTGGTCGGCCTTGACGTGCTCGAGGGTGTTGATGTCGATCCGGTGGTCGATCTGCTCGATGATGGCGCGCGCCGAGCGGGTCGTGTGCTTGATCGCGTACTTGCCGCGCGGCGTCATGGGCTGCTCTGACATCCAGCAGATGTGGGCCTCGAGCTCGCGCGCGCTGACCGGCTGATCGTCGGCCTCGACGATCATGTCGCCCCGGGAGACGTCGATCTCGTCGGTGAAGCGCAGGGCCACCGACATGGTGGGGAACGCCACCTCCACCTCGCCGTCGTAGGTGTCGATGCCGGCGACCGTGGTGCGCCGCCCGCCGGGCAGCACGACGACCTCGGAGCCGGGGCAGAGCACGCCGCCGGCCACCTGGCCCGCGTAGCCACGATAATCGTGGTGGGAGTCGCTCATGGGCCGGATGACCCACTGCACCGGGAAGCGGACGTCGTTGAGGTTGCGGTCCTGGGCGATGACCACGTGCTCGAGGTGATAGAGCAGCGGAGCGGCCCCGTACCACTGCATCGCGTCAGAGCGCGTGACCACGTTGTCGCCGTGCAGGGCGGAGATGGGGACGAAGGTGATGTCGGGGATCTGGAGGCGGGCCGACCAATCGGTGACCTCCTCCAGGATGTTGTAGAAGACGTCCTCGTCGTAGTTGACGAGGTCCATCTTGTTGACGCACACCACCACGTGGGGGATGCGCAGCAGGGAAGCGATGTACATGTGCCGGCGCGTCTGCTCCGACACGCCCTTGCGGGCATCGACGAGGACGATCGACACGTCTGCCGTGGAGGCGCCGGTGACCATGTTGCGGGTGTACTGCTCGTGGCCCGGCGTGTCGGCGATGATGAACTTGCGGCGCGGCGTGGCGAAGTACCGGTAGGCGACGTCGATGGTGATCCCCTGCTCGCGCTCGGCGCGCAGCCCGTCGGTGAGCAGCGCCAGGTTGACGTAGCCGTCGCCCCGGCGCTCGGAGGTCTGGACCACGTGCTCCATCTGATCCTCGAAGATCGACTTGGAGTCGTGCAGCAGGCGCCCGATGAGCGTGGACTTGCCGTCGTCCACCGAGCCGGCGGTGGCGATGCGCAGCAGCTCGGAGTTGCGGCGGCGCACCGCGTAGGCGTCGTGGGTGCCGGACGCCGTGGGGGCGGACCCGTTCTCGTTCATCTCAGAAATAGCCTTCACGCTTGCGATCCTCCATCGCCGCTTCGGTGACGCGGTCGTCGGCGCGGGTCTCGCCCCGCTCGGTGATCCGGGTGGCGGCGATCTCGGCCACCACGTCCTCGAGCGACACCGCGGTGGAGCGCACCGCACCGGTGCAGGTCATGTCGCCGACGGTGCGGTAGCGGACGGACTGGGTGAACGGCTCCTCGCCGTCCATCAGCTCGATGTGGTCGTTGAGCGCGTAGAGCATCCCGTCGCGCGCGAACACCTCGCGCTCGTGGCTGAAGTAGATCGAGGGCATCTCCAGCCCCTCGGTGGCGACGTACTGCCACACGTCGAGCTCGGTCCAGTTGGAGATGGGGAACACGCGGACGTGCTCGCCCTTGCGGATGCGGCCGTTGTAGAGCGACCACAGCTCGGGCCGCTGGCGCTTGGGATCCCACTGGCCGAAGTCGTCGCGAAACGAGAACACCCGCTCCTTGGCGCGCGCCCGCTCCTCGTCGCGGCGGGCGCCGCCGAAGGCCGCGTCGAAGCCGTGCTCCTCGATGGCGTCCAACAGGGTGGTCGTCTGCAGGCGGTTGCGCGAGGCCCGGGGACCGGTCTCCTCGACCACCCGGCCCGCGTCGATCGACTCCTGGACGGAGGCCACGATGAGGCGCTCGCCCAGCGACGACACGATGCGGTCGCGGAACTCGATGACCTCGGGGAAGTTGTGGCCCGTGTCCACGTGCATGATCGGGAACGGGAACTTTCCGGGGCGGAAGGCCTTCTCGGCCAGGCGCAGCAGCACGATCGAGTCCTTGCCGCCGCTGAACAGCAGCACGGGACGCTCGAACTCGGCCGCCACCTCACGGAAGATGTGGACGGACTCCGCCTCGAGGCTCTCGAGGTGGGACAACTCGTAATGGACTGGATTCATCAGCGGGCAGGCTGGCGGGGGGTCGGGAACGGGGGGTTCTAGCTGGGGCGGTGCGGTTGGAGGTGAGTCCCTCGCTGGGCTAGACGACGTGAATGCCGCACTCGGTCTTGTCGCTCCCGGCCCAGCGGCCGTCGCGGCCCTCGCCGGGAAGCGTGCACGGGGCGCATCCGATGGAGGAGTAGCCCTCGTCGTGCAGCGGGTGATACGGCAGGTCGTGCTTGAAGATGTAGGTCCAGACGTCCTTCTCGGTCCAGTCGGCGAGCGGGTTGAGCTTCCAGATGCCGCGCCGCTCGTCGTAGTCGAGCTTCGGGGCCGCGGCGCGGGTGGCCGCCTGCTCACGACGGATGCCGGTGATCCAGGCGTCGACGTCGGCGAGCGCGGCCTCCAGGCCCGCCACCTTGGCGTCGCCGCAGCAGTTCTGCGCGGTCCACGGCTCGCCGGGGCTGCGCGCGTCCATCACCCTGATGGGCAGCGGAAAGCGATCCTCGAACTGCTTCCAGGTGGCCAGTGTCTCCGGGAAGAGTACGCCGGTGTCGATCGTGAACGCCTGAGCCCGCGGCTCGATCTCCGACAGCATGTGGAAGAGCACCGACTCCTCCTTCTGGAAGGAGCAGGCCAGCGTCAGCCGCGGATGGAAGTGCTCGACGCCGTAGGCCAGCACCTCCTGGGCGGTGGCGGCTTCCAGATCGGGAGCGGTGGCTGTCAAACCGCGCACTCTCCCTCGCCGCGCTGAACCTCGAACGGGCCCTCGCGGTTGAAGTCGATGAAGTAGTTCATGTTCTCCAGGTTGAATTCGATCGGCATCGTCAGATCCTTCACGCGTCCCTCGAACTCGGCGACGCCGACACGGTCCACGAAGGCGGTGAAGAGCTCGCCCTCCTGACGATCGGCTTCATAGAAGCGTACCCAGCGCTCGACCGCTTCGGGCACGCGCTTGGCGGGCAGGCGCGCCTTCAGCCGCTGGCCGTAGCGCACGTCGCCGCCCTCGTACTTGCCGCCGATGTGCGGGATGTAGGCGGGAATCGCCTTCCCGCCGACCTTGATCGACGCGCCGTAGAAGCCGATGTCGGCGATGTGGTGCTGCCCGCAGCCGTTGGGGCAGCCGCTGTTCTTGATGTGGATGCGCCGGGTCAGCGGATCGTCGATGTCCATGTGCGCGATCCGTTCCTGGATCGCGCCGTTGAGGCCCATCGAGCTGGTGATGCCCAGCTTGCAGGAATCCGTGCCGGGGCAGCTGACCCCGTCAGAGATCTCATCCGCGCCGGCCTCGCCGAGACCCAGCTTCAGCAGCTCCTGCCACACCTCGTACACCGACTCGTCGCGCACCCAGCGCAGGACGAGGTTCTGATGCACCGTGGTGCGCGCGAACCCGCCCGAGTAGCGGCGCATGATCTCGCCCAGCCCGCGCAGCTGGTCGGGCGTGAGGTCGCCGCGCGCGACCTTGACCTCCACGGTGGCAAAGCCACCCTGGCGTTGGGCCCGGACGTTTGACTCCATGAAGCGATCGAACTGGCGGCGGTCGCCGTTGGGCGAGGCATACCGCGCTCCGGGCGCGGGCGCGTTCGCCGCCTCGTCGATGTCATAGAAGATGTCGGCGAGCGAGAAGTCGCGGTCCTGAACCCACTCGCCCTCGAGCTCCTCCTCGACCATGTCGCGGAAGGCGTCGATCCCGACCTTGTCGATCAGCACCTTGATCCGGGCGCGGGCGCGGTTGACCCGCAGGAAGTCCTGCCGGTCGAAGATCCGCATGCAGGCCTCGGTGACCTTCAGGTAGTCGCCGTTGTCGAGCTCGACGAACTCGTAGAGCACTGGCGCGAGGCGGGGCATGATCGAGGTGCCGCCGCCCACGCGGACCTCGACGCCGCGCACGCCGTCGCGCAGACGGGGGGTGAACGCCATGTCGTGGATCTGCGTGATCGCGTTGTCGGCGTCGGTGGCCGTGAAGGCCGTCTTGACCTTGCGCGGCATGGCCTGCGTGGTGGGATGCCGGACGAAGTAGCGGACGTAGGCCCCGGCGTAGGGAGTGATGTCGAAGAGCTCGCCCTCGAGGGTCCCGGCCCGGGGGTCGCCGGTGACGTTGCGCATGGTGTTGCCGCAGCCCTCGCGGGAGGAGAGGCCGGTGTCGCTCAATTCGCGGATGAGCTTGGCCGCGTCGGGCAGCGGCACGTGGTGCATCTGAATGTTCTGGCGCGTGGTGATGTGTCCCTTGCGCAGGGGCACGTACCTCTCGATGCCGTCGGCGAACGCGTCGAGCTGGTCGGGCGTCACGCCGCCCATCGGCAGCTTGACCCGGATCATCTGGACGTCGGGCTGACGCTGTCCGTAGACCCCCTGCTTGAGGCGGAACTTGATGAACTCGTCGCCTTCGAGCTCGCCCTTGAGAAAGCGGGTCGACTCGGTGTCGAAATCGTCGAACTCCCGCTCCAGGATCGGAATGACATGCCCGGGGACGTTTTCGACGACCTCCGGGTTCTCCAGCGAGCCGGTGCGTGCTGCCTTTGTCTGAATCGAAGCTGGCTCCATGGGGTCCTTGCGGGTTGGGAACACGGGCTGTGCCGCGAAAGGGCTCACCGACAAACTACCAAAACCCGATCTGGATATTCCCTTTTTGGCCTGGATGGGGGATTCACGCCCGGCCCGCCGAGGAGTGGCTCGCCGGATGGGGGGCGTGGTGGCCCCGCCCGATGGGGGGCATGGTGGCCCCGCCGGATGGCCCGGGCGCGCCGCCGGCGCACGCTGCGCAAGCGGCCCGCGGTGCCCAGGAAGTTAGCGCCGCCGCGCCGAGGCGCGGCGGCGGCGGCGGCGCGGCGGCGGCGGGCCGATAGGGCGAGAGCGCCTGGCGGAGGCGTACCGCCCCCCGGCGGTGTCAGCAAACATCCCGACGTGGCCGAGATTCTCGACGCGAGGGACGTCTGCACCTGTGGCGGCAGCAAACGCCCCGGGCTCGGCTTGAGCCGCGGAGACTGGGACGTTCGCCGCCATGACGGGCGCGAACGTCCACCTGGGCCCGTGCAGCGGCTTCAGAGGGACGTTTGCCGCCCCCGCGCCGTCGGCCGCGGCCACTGAGGCGGGTGCGTGGTCAGCGCACGGAGAAGGCGGTGCGATACGCCGAGGTGTCTGTCACGGTGACCGACAGCCGCGCCAGCGCGGACGGCTTCTGCCGCCCCTTGGTCGTCTTGCGCTTGACCAGCACGAGGGCGGGGATGATGACGCGCAACGAGGCCGCGCGCACCGTCCTGG
>DASXJW010000099.1:0-7106 GCA_036497165.1 Solirubrobacteraceae bacterium | reverse complement strand
CCGGCTTGGGCTGGGCGTCGAGGTCCTTGAGCGTGTAGTGGGTGCCGCTGAAGGAGAACGGCGCCTGCGTCCAGGTGCCGAGCACGATCTGGAGCTGCTCCTCGAGCACGTCCATGCGGGTGCGGGTGTCGGCGAAGGGGAAGCCGTAGGCCTCGTGCTCGCGCTCGTGCCAGCCGGCGCCGAGGCCGAGGTCGACGCGGCCACCGGAGACGTGGTCGGCCGTGACGACGACCTTGGCCAGCTCGGAGGGATGGCGGAAGGTCGCCGGGGAGACCATCGTCCCCAGGCGCACGGTGCTGGTGATCGCCGCCAGCGCGGTCAGCGTGGCCCACGCGTCCAGCGAGCCGCGGTCCGGGTGCTGGCCGTCGAGGTTCATGTAGTGGTCAGAGCGAAATAGCGTGGGGATGTGGTGCGCCTCGCATCCCTGCGCCAGCGCCACCCACTGATCCCAGCTGACGCCCTCCTGCCCCTCGATCATCAGACACAGATCCACGGCTCAGACCCCTCTTTGGTTGGTTGTCGATGAGCCTAGTGCTCGCCGGCGCGACCACTCGCCTCAGGTGGCCCGCGACCACTTCTGGAGAGGGACCGTCTTTTAAAGACCGACGGGGCGCCACAAAGTGACGCCCCGGCGGTTGAGGGAGGAGAGGGTGCTACGTCCGCCGGCGAGGATATGAGGCCGGCGAACCTCTCCCGCCCGGGGCGCTCTCCTCGGCGCCCGGCGGGGGAAGGGGTTAGGAGAGCGCGGGCAGGCGGTCCTGAGCCTCCGACACGATCTTCTCGACGCGGGCGGTGACGACGCCCGACTGCTTGCCCAGGTCCTTGCGGACCGAGGCCAGATCGCGCTCGACGCGGCGGCGGTTCTGCTTGACCGTCCGCTCGACGCGGCTGCGGCGCTGGCGCAGCTCGCGCTCGAACTTCGTCCGAGTGCGGCGCACCTGGCGCTCGAAGCGGTTGCGGGCGCTGGCCCCGCGGCGCTCGTAGCGCTCGAGCTCGCGCTCGACCGAGTCGCGGGTGCTGTACTTGGTGGCCAGGCCCTTGACCGTGGACACGAGGTTGTCACGAGCCAGCAGGCCGGCCCCCACGGGGACGAGCACGGCGCGCTCGGCGATCTGCTGGACCTGGGTGACCCGCAGCCGGGTCTCGGCCGCCGTCGCGGTGGAAGCGCTGTCGGCGGTCGCGCGGGCGCTGTTGGCGGTGCGCCGGGCGTTGCCCTTGGTCGCCGAGGAGGTGCGGCTGGCCGTCGTCTTGGCGCTCGTGGCCGTACGGCGCGCGTCGGCGCGCGTGGCCGAGGCAGACCGGCGCGCCTCGTTTCGCTTGCGGGTGGCTGCGGCCTTCTGGCCGCTGGTGTCTGAAGGGTTAGTCATGGTTTCGGTGCTCGCTTTGAGTCGTGGTGACGATGTTAGCTGGTTCGCTTGCGATGATCGAACACATGTTTGTAAACCACACGGCTGGCTCGGTTACATTTCCCTTGAGACGCCGTGACCGGGCCACCCACCCACTACACGCGCAGCGGTGATGCGAGCATCGCCTATCAGGCGGTCGGCGAAGGCCCGTGCGACCTGGTGGTGGTCAACGGCCCCGCGTCGCACCTGGAGCTGATGTGGGAGGAACCGCGGACGGCGCGGACGTTTCGCACCATGGCCCAGTTCGCCCGGCTGATCATGTTCGACCGGCGCGGCACTGGCCTCTCTGACCCCGTCACTGAGCCGGGCCGGGGGAGGTGCTGGCCTCCAGCACGGTCAAGGAGCTGGTGGTGGGCTCCGGGCTGCGCTTCGCCGACCGGGGCACGCACGCGCTGCGCGGCGTCGAGGACGAGTGGCACCTCTACGCGCTGGACCGCGCGCAGGTGAGCGCACCGCCCTACGCGCTCGAGCGCTGAGAGATCTGCTGGTGATAGCCCACCCGCCGCAGCCACAGGGTGGGCTCGGACAGCTCGGCGAGCGTGGGCAGCGCGTCGGGACCGGAGAACACGCGGGTCAGCGCCTGGGGACCAGCCGCCCGGACGACCGCGTCACAGAAGTACTTGCCCTGCTCATACTGGCGCAGCTTGAGCTCGAGGCCGAGAAGCTTGGCCAGCAGCCGCGACATCCCCGACTGCGACTGCCGGCGCCGGTCAAGCCCGGCGCGCAGCTTGGGCAGCGACGGCAGCAGGTCCGGCGCGACAGCGTCCATCACGTGCTCGGCGTGCCCTTCGATCACCGCCATCACGGCCTGCACCCGATTGAGCGTCTCGCGCTCTGAGGGGCTGGTCACGATCGAGATGAGGTCCCCGGTACGCAGCGCGGTGCCCATCCGCCGGATCTCGGCGCCCCTGGGCCAGCGCAGCTTGCGCTCGGCGTCCATCCGCAGCTCGGCGCTGCGCAGCAGCTCGCGAATGAGGCCGGCCAGGTGGCCGTGCAGCCAGGGGACGCCGGCAAACTGCACGGCGTGAGTGACCTCGTGCAGCGCCACCCAGGTCATGAACTCATCCTCCTGGGCCTCGAAGGTGCGCATCGCCTGGCCCAGATTGGGCAGCACGAACAACAGCCGCGGCGGTGCCGCGGGCTCGGCCTCGTCCAGGAGCACAAGCTCGTACTGACCGAGCACTCGCTGGGCCAGATAGCCGAGCACCACGCCCACCTCGGTCGTGACCACGACGCCGAGCGCGAGCTTGGCGGCCGGCTTGAGCGGCCCCAGTCCCTCCCCGGCGCGCTCCAGCACGGGGTCGAGGAGGGTCCGCATGGCCTTGATGTTGGTCTGCACCCACTCGCGCCGGCCGATGCCCTCCGGGGGCGGCAGGGCGCGCGTCGGGTGCAGGCCGGTGTAGGCGGTGACCCGGCGCTCCGCCTCTTGAGCCAGCGCCGGGAGGTTGTCGTCCCTGGCGGCGGCGTTCCCGGTCCCCGCCAGGTAGCCGGCGATCTTCTCGGCCAGGATCCAGTCGATCACCATGGGAAGGCCTCGAGCTCGCGCAGGGTCTCGGCGGACCGGGCCGCCACCAGATGCGAGCTTGCCCTCGCGTCCAGGGGGGCGTCAAGCGGCTCCTCGCGGTCAGGGAAGCTCACGAAGCCCCCACCCTCGCGGACGATCAGCTGTCCCGCGGCGGCATCGACCCCGCGGGAGCGCTGCAGGGTGACCATCGCGTCAAACCGGGCCGCCGCCACCTGGCACAGCGTCGAGGCGATCGTGCCCAGCGCCCGCAGCCGGCGGGCGGTGGCCACAAGCGGATCGATGGCGGCCTGGACCGAACGCGGGTCCGAGGACTCGATCCCCAGCAGCTCGAGCCGCCCGTCGCCGGAGCGGCGCTCGGGCAGGGAGGGATCGAGCAGCGCCCCGTCGCGCCAAGCGCCCTCGCCCCGCCGCGCCCACCACTGCTCGCGGGCGCCGAAGTCATAGACGAAGGCGAAGGCGACGTCGGCCATCGTGGCGCCGTCGGCCACCGCGACCGAGAGCGCGTAGTGGCAGGCATCGCGCTTGGCGTTGAGCGAGCCGTCGATGGGGTCGATGATCACCACCACCTCGTCAGCGCCGAAGTCGACCTCGCCGCGCTCCTCGCTGACCGCGCGGAAGCGATGGCCCTGCTCGTGCAGGGCCTGCAGCTGCTCGAACACGATGGACTCAGCAGAGCTGTCGATCTCGAGCGTGCGATCACCGCCGCTGCCCCGGGTTCCCGTCTCGCGAGCGCGCTCGACGGTGCTGGGCGCGGCCGCCAGAATCCCGTCCATTCCGCCGACCGCGCGACGGCACACCGTGAGCCAATCCGCGTCGAGTGCCGTGCCGGTGGTGCGCATTCTGCAACCTATGCTGTCAAACGGTGAGCCTCGAGCACGCACGCGGTGAGTCCTTCGAGAGCCTGAGCCTGCTCGCCGACGGTGCCCCCGCCGACCGCCCGCTCGACGGCCTGCTGCCTCCTCAGAGCGAGATCGCCACCCATTCCGACCCCCGGGTCGTCATTCTGGGCGGAGCCGGAACCGGCAAGACCCGGGTCCTGGAGGCCCGCTTTCGCTGGCTGGCGGCGCAGGGGTGCGCGCCGGAGCGCATCGGCGTGCTCGTCCCCTCCCAGGCGCGAGCGGCCGCCCTGCGCGCGCGCTTGGAGACCCGCCTGCGCCAGGGCTATGAGGAGCTGTTCGTGCTCACCCCGGCCCAGCTGGCCGGGCTGGTCCTGCGCGCCGCCGGCGCGGGCTCAGACCCCTTCGAGTCGGTCCTCACGCCCGGCGACCGCCTGGCCATGCTGGTCGACCGCATCGACGAGCTGTCGCTGCGCCACCATGACTTCGGTGGTCGTCCCAACGCGCTGCTCGGCGGCTTCGTGCGGCGCATCGACCGGCTGAAGGCCGAGCTGGTCACCGCCCAGGGATACCTCACCTGGGCGCAGGGCCTCGACGAGGACGCTCCCGACGCCGCCCTCCAGCGCGAGTTCGCCCAGATCTACTGCACGCACGAGCGGATGCTGGCCGAGGCCGGCGCCCGCGACGACGGGGACCTCGTCATGGTCGCCCTGGGCCTGGCCCGAGCCCAGCCGCAGCTGGCTCGCCGCTTTGACTACCTGCTCATCGATGACGCCCAGGAGCTCGATCTGGCGCCGGCGACGCTGGCCATGGAGGTCTCGGCGCGGCGCGCCGTGACCATCGCCGGCGATCCGCACGCCGGGGTGCGGCGCTACCGCGGCGCCGGCGGGGCGCGGATGCGCAGCTTCGTCACGGACCCCGACACCCGCGTGGTGCAGCTGACCCGCACCCACCGCTGCCCGGGGCGGATCTGGCAGGCCGCCGGCGCGGCGCTCGGCGTCGATCCGGGCGCGGCCGGGGTCGCGGGCGGGGAGTGCGAGCTGTGGCGGTGCGCCAACGAGCGCTCCCAGGCTCAGGCCGTGGCCGTCGACATCGAGCGGCTGCTGGCCCGCGACGGCGTGGCGCCCGGCCGCGTGGCGGTGCTCGTCCCCGAGATCACCCACGAGGGCCAGGCGGTGAGCGTGGCCTTGGAGGAGCGGGCCATTCCGCACCGGCTCGTGGGCGAGGCCGCCTTCTTCCAGCGCGCCGAGATCCGCGACGTGCTGGCCTGGCTCCGGCTCCTGGCCGATCCCACCGATGCCGGCGCCGTCGTCCGCGCCCTGGCGCGGCCGCCCATCGAGCTGCGCTCCGTGGACATCGCGCGGTGCACCCAGATCGCCCGGCGGCGCAAGCTCGACATGGTCTCGGCCCTCTCCGCCGCCATCGAGGCGCCCCAGGTGCCACCCGAGGCACGCGACCGCATCCGCATGTTCCTCAAGCTCCACAAGGCCGGGATGGCGGCGATCGACACCAGCCGTCCCGACCTCTACGTTCACCGGCTCATCGAGCGTCTCGGCCTGCGCCGCCAGCAGCTGTTCGCCGCCCAATCAGACGTGGTCGAGCGCCTGCGGGCGCTGGCCGCCTTCGGCGAGCTGGCCGCGGCCTACGTCGCGCGCAGCCCCCAGGCCACGCCGCGGGAGTTCGCGCGCTCCATCGGCGCCGTCGCCGACTACGGCCTGCGCGAGCAGGAGGAGCCCGAGCTGGGCGATGCGACGGCGGTGCAGATCCTCACCCTCGGGGCCGGGGGTGGCCTCGAGGCCGACCACGTCTACGTCATCGGTCTGCACGCCGGCCTGGCGATGGCGCCGCCCGAGGCCATCCCCGACTCGCTGCTGGGCGAGGAGCTGCCTGCCGATAGCGAGGAGACGCGGCGTGCGGCGCTGGCCCAGGAGCTCTACGTCGCGATGACGCGGGCTCGCGTGCGCCTGGTCCTGGCCTTTCCCAACGCCGATGACCGCGGCGGGCCGCTGGCCCCCGCGCCGGCGCTGGAGGCGGCGCGCGGCGCGCTGGGCGCGGTGTGGCAGGAGCGCGAGGAGGAGCTCTTCGGACCGGCGGAAACTCTGCATTCCACCTACCGGCTGCTGCGCGACGAGCTGCTGGAGGGGACCATGCGCGCCGGCTCGCGGCTCGGCGAGTTGCGCTTTGACACCGACCTGGACGTCTCGCATGCGGTCGTGCGCTACCTGGAGCTGCTCAAGCTGGCGGCGCTGATCGCGCAGGGCGAGCGCGACGAGGCGCGCAGCGTGGCCGAGTCGCTGCGCGACATCAACTCCCGCATCCTGCAGGCGGTCACTGCCGAGCAGCGCGAGATCTTCGAGTCCTCGGCCCTGGACGACTATCTGCTGGATGCCGAGCGCGACGCGCGCCGCCGCGCCCAGGCCATCGTCGCCCGCGACGAGCCGTCGCTGGAGCCGTTCCTGCCGCGCCGGGGCGACGGTGTGGTGCTGTCGGCCACCGACATCGACACCTACCGGACCTGCCCGCTGAAGTACAAGTTCGCCCGGGTGTTCCGCATCCCCCAGGAGCCAACCTTGCACCAGCGCTTCGGGATCCTGATGCACCAGGTGCTCGAGCGCTACCACGGGAATCCGTCCCCGCCCGGGACGCTGCCCGAGCTGCTCGGACTGCTGGAGGCGGGCTGGCGGCGGGGCGGCTTCGGCGATTCCGAGGAGGAGCGCCAGCTGCGCGGAAAGGCCGCCTCGTCGCTCACGCTCTACCACGAGCGCTTCCGCTCCGAGGAGGCCCAGCCGGTGTGGTTTGAGCGCCAGTTCACCTTCCGGCTGGGGCCCCACCTGCTGCGAGGGCGCGTCGACCGCGTCGACCGGCTGCCCGACGGCGAGTACGAGCTCATCGACTACAAGACCGGTCGCCCCAAGACGGCCGCGCAACTGGCCGAGGACGTGCAGCTGTCGCTGTATGCCGTCGGTGCCCGCGAGTCCTGGCGCCTGGAGGCCTCACGCCAGGCCTACTACTACCTGCTCGACGATCAGAAGGTGGCCGTCCCCTCCGACGAGGGCGACCGTGCCGAGTGGGTGCGCGAGGTGGCCATGGAGGTGGCCGAGGGGATCCTGTCGCAGGGGTTTGAGCCCACGCCGTCGTTTGCCGCGTGCTCGATGTGCGACTACCGGCTGGTGTGCCCGGCCGCCGAGCGCTGAGCCGTGTGCGACTACCGGCTGGTGTGCCCGGCCGCCGAGCGCTGAGCCGCGGCGGGGCGCCGGGGTTATTGGGCCTCTGGCGCCTCGCCGCCGCGCTGGCGCAGGAAGCGCTGCAGGTCGCGTGCGATCGTCTCGCCCGAGGGCA
>DASXJW010000098.1:0-18755 GCA_036497165.1 Solirubrobacteraceae bacterium | reverse complement strand
CCCGGAAGAGATAAAGGAGCTGGTCCCGTTCATCAACGAGGAGCTCCTGCTGGGAGGCTTCTACACCCCCGGCGCCGGCGTGGTGGACTCGCTGCGCGCGGCGACGATCATGCGCGAGCGCGCGGTCGAGGCCGGGATGACCGTGTCCGCCAACACCGAGGTCGTCGGTCTCGACGTCGAGCGGGGCGCGGTCCGCCGGGTGCGCACCAGCCGCGGCGACATCGAGGCCGAGCGGGTGGTGATCGCGTGCGGCTGCTGGAGCCCGCGGATCGCCCGGATGGCCGGGGCCAACATCCCCCTGACCCCGGCCGTGCACCAGATGATCGACATCGGGCCGGCGCCGAGGTTCGCCGACGCCAAGGGGATGATCGAGTTTCCGATCGTCCGCGACATGGACACCAACATGTACGAGCGCCAGGACGGTGGCGGCCTCGAGATCGGCTCCTACGCCCACCGCCCGATCATGATCGACGCCGACGAGATCCCCTCCATCGAGGAGTCCGCGCTCAGCCCCACCGAGCTCCCCTTCACCCAGGCCGACTTCGACCTGCAGATGGAGCAGGCGCTCGAGTTGATGCCCGAGATCGTCGGCGACGAGTCCGTGGGCGTGCGCTACGCGATCAACGGCCTGCTCTCGGTCACCCACGACGGCCTGCCCCTGCTGGGCGAGACCCCCGAGGTCTCGGGTCTGTGGTCGGCGGCGGCGATCTGGATCAAGGAGGGCCCCGGAGCCGGCAGGACCGTGGCCGAGCTCATGGTCCACGGGGAGTCCGAGATCGACGTCTACGAGTCCAACATCGCCCGCGCCTACCCCCATCAGAAGACCAAGGCGCACATCCGGGCCCGCGTCAACGAGGGCTTCAACAAGATGTACGGGATCGTCCACCCGTCCGAGCAGTGGGAGTCCGACCGTCGCGTCAAGGTCTCGCCCTACTACGAGCGCGAGCAGGAGCTCCAGGCGGTGTTCTACGAGGCCGCCGGTTGGGAGCGGCCCCAGTGGTATGAGTCAAACGCGCCGCTGCTGGAGAAGTTCGGCGACCGCGTCACCCGTCGTGAGGCCGAGTGGGACGCGCGGTGGTGGTCGCCCATCATCAACGCCGAGCACCTCGCGCTGCGCGAGCGGGCCGGCTACACCGACCTCACGGCCTTCGCCATCTTCGATGTCATCGGACCCGGCGCGCTCGACGGCGTCCAGCGCATCGCCATGCGTCAGATGGACGTGCCGGTCGGCCGGGTGGTGTACACCCCCGTCCTCAGCCCCTCGGGCGGCTTCAAGGCCGACCTGACGATCATGCGCATGGCCGACGACGTGTTCCGCGTCGTCACCGGCGGCGCCTGGGGGATGTCGGACCTCAAGTGGTTCAAGGACCATTTCCCCGCCGATGGTTCGGCGCAGATACACGACCAGACCAACGCCTGGACGACGCTGGGCATCTGGGGCCCGCGGGCCCGCGACATCCTGTCGAGCGTCACCTCCGACGACGTCTCTCACGAGGACTTCCCCTTCGCCCGGTGGAGGCAGATCGAGGTGGGCCCGCTCACCGTCATCGCCAGCCGGATCTCCTACGTCGGCGATCTCGGCTGGGAGCTGTACGTGCCGATCGAGCAGGGCGCCCGGCTGTGGGACATCATCGCCGAGGCCGGCCTGCCGCACGGCGCGGTCCCCGTGGGCGCGGGGGTCTATGGGACCACGGGACGCCTGGAGAAGTCCTACCGCGCCTACGGCGCCGAACTGGAGGGCGAGTACAACGTCGTCGAGGCCGGTATGGCCTGGGGCAAGGTCAAGGACCAGGATTTCATCGGCAAGGAGGCGCACGTGCGCCACCGCGAGGAGCCCCAGGCCGTGGCCATGTGCACGCTGACCGTCGACGACCACAGCTCCCAGTCCGGAGTCAAGCGCTACATGCTGGGTGGCGAGCCGATCCTCACCGGCGAGGGCCAGCCGATCACCGACGCCCACGGCCGCCGCGCCTACGTGACGAGCGCGGGAGCGGGCCCATCGATCGGCAAGCACATCCTCATGGGCTATCTGCCCCCCGAGCACGCGGTGGTGGGCAACCGGCTCCGGGTGCAGTACATGGGCGAGCTCTATCCGGTCACGGTGGCCACCAACGACGCGACCCCGGTGTTCGACCCCGACAACTCGCGGGTCCGCTCATGAACGTCCTCGTCTGCGTCAAGCGCGTGCCGCTCACCGGCGGCAAGATCAACCTCACCGAGGACGAGCAGGCCATCCAGACCCGGCACCTCGGGTTCACCGTGAGCCCTCACGAGGAGTGCGCCGCGGAGGAGGCGATCCGGCTCATCGAGCAGCACGGAGGGGAGTCGACAGTGCTGACCCTCGGTCCCGCCGAGGCCGAGGAGCAGCTGCGCGACATGATGGCCATCGGCATCGATCGCGGCATCCATCTCGTGACCGACGGCGGCGAGTGGGACGCGCAGGCCACCGCGGCCGCCATCGTCGCGGCCATCCGCGCGGATGGCACGCCGTTTGACCTCGTGCTCTTCGGCAACGAGTCCGCGGACGCGGGCAACTACCAGGTGCCGGTGCGCGTGGCCTATGCCCTCGGGCTGCCGGTGGTCAGCGGGATCAAGGCGATCAGCCTCGACGGCGGGACGGTCCGGTGCGAGCGCGAAGTCGCCGGCGGGCGCGACGTCTATGCGGTTCCGACGCCCGCGGTGGTCTCCGTGCTCGAGGGCATCAACCTGCCGCGCTACCCCTCGGTCCCGGGGCGGATGCGCGCCAAGCGCAAGCCGCTGGCCGCATCCGAGCCCGACGCCGCCCCAGCGCGGCTCGAGATGGTGCGGCTGAGGCTCCCCGAGGGCTCGAGCAAGCAGGCCGAGCTGCTGGGTCAGGGACCGGAGGCGGCCCCGAGGGTCGTCGAAATCCTCGGCGAGATCGGCGTGCTGTGATGGCGACCCTCGTCCTCATCGAGGCCGCCGCGGACGAGCTCTCCCAGCAGGCCGTCACGTTCGCCCGCAGCCTCGGAGACGACGTTCAGCCCGTCGCGTTTGACCCAGCCGAGGCGTATGCGCCCGCGGCCTGGGCCCAGACTCTGGTGGAGCTCGCTCAGGGGCGCGGAGCCGGCGCGGTCGTGGCCCCCGGCACCGACCGCGGCAACGAGGTCCTGGCCCACGTCGCCGCCAAGCTCGATCAGCCGATGTCGGCCAACTGCCTGAGCGCCGCCCCGGGTGACCCCACCACCGTCGTGCGCACGCGCTGGGGCGGGAGCCTGCTCGAGGAGGCGCGGGTGCACGGCTCTCCGCTGCTGCTGACGGCCGCGCCCCACGCGGTGGCCGCCGCGCCGCTGGCGGAGGTGGAGCTCGTCACGGTCAGCGAGGCGGCGTCGGACGCCGACCGGGTCGTGCGCGTTTCGGAGACCATTTCGGCGTCGGCCGCAGGCGTGTCGCTCGCCGATGCCGACGTCGTCGTCTCGGGCGGACGCGGGGTCGGCTCGGCCGAGGGCTTCGGCATCATCGAGGAGCTCGCCGCGCTGCTCAGTGGCGCGGTCGGCTGCTCGCGCGCCGTGACCAGCGCCGGTTGGCGCCCGCACTCCGACCAGGTGGGCCAGACCGGCACGAAGATCTCACCCGAGATCTACATCGCGTGCGGGATCAGCGGCGCCACCCAGCACATGGCCGGCTGCAAGGGGGCGAAGCGGCTGCTCGCCATCAACCCCGACGGAGAGGCGTCGATCTTCGCCTCCGCCGACTACGCGGTCATCGGGGACCTGCACGAGGTCGTGCCGGCGATCTCGGCCGAGATCAGAAAGCTGAGAGAAACATAGGCATCGCCGTCTCCGCCGTGGCGCTCGCCGCCGCGCTGGCGGTGAGCATCTCGCTGTTCGCCCTCCGGGTCCGCTTCCTGATGGCACTGCTGCGGGCGGGGGCGCCGGCGCCACGCACCGGAGACGTGCCGGTGCGCGCCGAGCACGAGGCCACCATCGTGTTGGGGCAGCGCAAGCTGTTGCAGCGCCTGGGGCCGGGGCTGCTGCACGCGTTCATCTTCTGGGGCTTCATCGTCCTGGCGCCGACGATCCTGATCGCCATGATCGGCGCGGTCTCCAAGCACGCGACATTCCCATGGCTGGGACATCAGGGGTGGTACGCCTTCCTCGTCGACGTCTTCGCCACGCTCGTGCTCGTCGGTGTGGCCGGCGCGCTCTGGATCCGCAAGGTGCAGCGCCCGGAGCGCTTCAAGGGCAGCCACCTCGGCGAGGCCGATCTCATCCTGGCGCTGATCGCGACGATCGCGCTGTCCCTGCTCCTGTGGCACGCGACGCGCATCGCGCTGGGGCTCAACGAGGCTCCGGCGTCCGCGCAGCCGGTCTCCAACCTGCTGTCGGGCCTGTTCGGCGCCAACGGGGTGACGCGGGTGCTCGAGCGGGCGTTCGTCTGGGTGCATGTCCTCACGATCCTGGGCTTCCTCGCCTACCTGCCGCGCTCCAAGCACCTCCACATCGCCTCGGCGGCGTTCAACGTCTGGTTCGCGCGGACGCGGGCGTGGGGGCGGCTCGAGCCCCTGCGCTTTGACGACCCCGACATCCCCGAGGAGGACATCCGCTTCGGCGCCGGCACCGCGGCGGACCTGACCTGGAAGCAGATGCTCGACACGTTCACGTGCACCGAGTGCGGCCGCTGCCAGGACGTGTGCCCGGCGTTCGCCACCGGCAAGGTCCTGTCGCCCAAGCTCGTGATCATGGGCCTGCGCGACCAGGTGTTCGCCGAGGGGGGATCGATCATCAGACAATCCCACCCATCCACGAACGGCGAGGCGGAACTGGCGCCGCTGGTCCCGAACGCAGTGCCGGAGGAGTCGGTGTGGGACTGCGTGACCTGCGGCGCGTGCGTGGAGGCCTGCCCGGTCTCGATCGAGCACATCGACCACATCGTCGACCTGCGCCGCCACCTCGTCATGGTGGAGTCGAGCTTCCCGTCCGAGGCCGAGCCGATGCTACGCGACGTCGAACGCGCATCGAACCCGTGGGGCAAGGCACAGGCCGAGCGGGCCGACTGGGCCGACGGGCTGGGCGTGCGCATCCTGGAGCCGGGGGAGACCGCTCCGGACTACCTGTACTGGGTCGGATGCGCCAGCTCGTTCGATGAGCGCGCGCGGACCACGGCCGAGAGCACGGTCAAGCTGCTCCAGAAGGCCGGAGTGGATTTCGCCATCCTCGGCGCACGAGAGGCGTGCACCGGAGACCCGGCCCGGCGGATCGGCAACGAGTACGTCTTCCAGGCCTTCGCCGAGCAGAACGTGGAGACGCTCAACGAGGCCGGGGTCACGAAGATCATCGCCAACTGCCCGCACTGCTTCAACACGCTGGGCAACGAGTACGGGGACTTCGGCGGACACTACGAGGTCGTGCACCACACCGAGCTGCTGGCCCGGCTCGTCCGCGACGGCAAGCTCACGCCCCGCCGATCCGAGACGCTCTCGATCACCTACCACGACTCCTGCTACCTGGCGCGCCACAACGACGTCCTGGCGGCGCCGCGCGACCTGGTCGGCGCGGTCGGCACCCCGGTGGAGATGGCGCGCAGCGGCAAGCAGACGTTCTGCTGCGGCGCGGGCGGCGCCCACATGTGGATGGAGGAGCGCGCGGGCGCGATCAATGAGAACCGGGTGCGCGAGGCGGCGGAGACCGGCGCCGACACCCTGGCCGTGGCCTGCCCGTACTGCACGGTGATGCTCGGCGACGGGGTGCAGGGCATCGGCGCCGACCTGCGCGTCGCCGACGTGGCCACACTGCTGGTGGAGGCCGGCGCCGCGGATTAGCGGTGGGTTCAGGCGGCCAGCAGCCGCTCGAGCCCGCGCTCCAGGCCCGTGTTGCCGACGGGGCGGATCTCCAGTGGCAACTCGAGACGCCCTGCCGCCGCCTCCGCGCAGCGGCGCGTGGCCGGCGTGGGACGCTGGGCCAGCCACACCACGCGCGCGTAGTGGGCGAAGTAGGAGTGGCGCAGCTCGGGCCAGCGGTCGAGCCCGAGTTGGCGGACCACAGTGTGCTCGAAGGTGCGGGCCAGGAAATCGGTGAGGAAGTAGGTGCCGGGCTCCTCGGCCAGGGCCCACTCCACCTCCTCGCGGCCCAGCACGTCGTAGCAGTGGTCCCCGGCCAGGCGCGGCACGCCGGCGCCGTCGAGCAGCTCGTCCAGCGCACCGTAGGTCCCGCAGTCGGCATACGCCACGGCCACGACATCGTGGGTGGCCAAGGCCTCGGCCACCGCCGGCGGGATCTGCTCGGGCCGGTTGTGCAGCAGCGCCGGCACCGGCACGACGTCGATGTCCCAGCCGCGACGCTGGGCGATGGAGCGCACGTCGAAGGCCAGCGCCCCACAGGCGACGATGGCGGCGCGGGTGGAAGCGGCCGGCGTCATCCGGGGAAGGCCAGCTGGTCGATGAACAGGTCGTTGAAGTCCGCCCGCCCGGACAGCTCGACGTACTCGACCTCGCGCAGGATCGACTGGGCCTCGGCGCGCTCGCGCAGCGACAGGGCGGCGATCTTGGCGCCCTCACCAGCCACGTTGCCGGCCGAGACGATGCGCGGCAGCGCCAGCGCCGGGACCAGCCCGATCCGCACGGCGCTCAGCGGGGTCAGATAGGCGCCGAAGCTTCCGGCCAGCAGCACCTGACTGATCTCAGCGGGGTCGACGCCGAGCTCGCGCAGCAGGATCTGCCAGCCGGTGGCGATCGACGCCTTGGCGAACTGCAGCTCGCGCACGTCACGCTGGGAGAGGAACACCGAGGCCGCCGGATCCTCCCCGCGCCAGTGCAGGACGAACACCCGCTCCTGACCGATCTTCGTCAGCCGCGCCGACAGCTCGGGGGCGAAGCGCTCGGCGGCATCCTCATCGGGAATGAAGCGGCCGCTGTGGTCCAGCAGGCCGGTGCGCACGAGCTCGGCCACCGCGTCGACCAGCCCCGAGCCGCACATCCCGATCGGCTCGGCGTCGCCGATCACATCGAGCGCGAGCCCGTCGTCGCCGATCTGAGCGCCCTCGATGGCCCCCTCGGCAGCCCGCATCCCACATCGGATCTGGGCCGCCTCGAACGCCGGGCCGGCCGGAGCGGCCGTGGCCAGTACGCGATCCACCGATCCCAGGGCGATCTCGGAGTTGGTGCCGACGTCGATGAACAGGCGCAGGCGGCGATCCCGGGTGAGCCCGGTGGCCAGCATGCCGGCGACGATGTCGCCGCCGACATAGGCGCCCAGGGACGGGAACACGAACGCGGGCGCGCGCGGATGGACCGACACGCCGAAGTCCGCCGCCGAGGCGGGCGGGAAGTCGTGGGTGGCGACGACGAAGGGGGCCATGGACAGCGGCTCGGGGTCGATCCCCAGCGCCAGCTGCATCATGGTCACGTTGCCGCAGACCGTGACCTCATACACCTCCGCGGCCGCGATGTCGGCCTCGGCGCACACCTCGGCGGTCAGCTCGGCCATCGTCTCGTGGGCTCGGTCGCGCAGCGCCTGCAGGGCGCCCGAGTCCATCATCGTCGCCGAGATGCGCGTGATCACATCGGCGCCGAACGGCTGCTGGCGGTTGAGCATGGAGCGCACCGCCACCGGCTGGCCCGACTCGAGGTCAAGCAACGTCGCCACCACCGTGGTGGTGCCCAGGTCATAGGCGATGGCAAAGCGCCGCTCCGTCGTGTCCCCCGGCTCGAGCGCGATGAGCTCCTGGTCACAGACCACGGCGGTCACGTCGAAGTGGGCCGAGCGCAGGACGCCGCCGAGTTCGCGCAGCAGCTCGAGCGACCCGTAGGGCTCCAGATCGTCCAGCGCGTCGAGGACCCGCTGCAGGTCGGGGCGCTGGTCGTCCAGGGTGGGCTCGGTGAGCACGAGGTGGCGCTTGACCACTGCGGGGCGCAGGATGACGTGGCGGCCCACGCCGGCCAGCGCCGCCTTGGGTCGCGTCTGCAGCGGCGGCACCTCGATCACCAGATCGTCGCGCGCCGGGGCCCGGCAGGCCAGCCGCCAGCCCTCCCGCAGCTCCTCGGCGGTGAAGGCCCGAGGGTCGACGCTCGACAGCGGCACCTCGCCCGACAACACCCGGACCTTGCACTTCTTGCAGGTCCCGTGGCCGCCGCAGGTGGAGTCGATGGCGATCCCGTTCCAGCTGGCCGCGTCGAACACCGGCGTACCTGACGGCACGCGCACCTCGGCACCGTCGGGCAGGAAGCGCAGGCGGACGCGCGCCGCCCCATCCTCGGGGGCGCTGAGCTCCACGTCGCGGTCGGGGGCGAGGCGGCGCTTGGGGGAGGCGGCGCTCACGCCGTTGCGGCCTCCTGAGCGGCCGCCTGCCGCGCGCGGTGGGCGGCGATCCAGCTCGCGCCCCAAGCGTCGTGGCCGAGCAGCAGGTCAGCGGCGCGCACCGACGCCACGCACACCGGCGCCGTCGACATGATCGCGCTCGTAAGGCCTGCCGCCATCGCCATGGGCAGGAAGGCGGCATTGAGCACATGGCGCTGGGGCAGGCCAAAGGACACGTTGGACGCGCCGAGGCACATGTTGACGCCGAGCTCTGAGCGGATGAGGCTGATCGTGCTGAGGGTGGTCGTGACCGCCTCGGTGTCGGCGCCGACGGTCATCGCCAGAGGGTCGATGATCACGTCCTCGGTGGCGATCCCGTGGTCGTGGGCGGCGCTGACGATCTTGCGCGCGCACTCCAGGCGCTTCTGCGGCGTCTCGGGGATACCGGTCTCGTCGTTGGCCAGCCCGATGACCGCGGCGCCGTGTCTGGCCACCAGCGGCAGGATCTCGTCGAGCCGCTCATCCTCGGCGGTAACCGAGTTAACCAGCGCCCGCCCCTCGTAGACCGACAGCCCCGCCTCGAGCGCCTCGATCACCGACGAGTCGATGCAGATCGGCAGGTCCACCGCCTCCTGGGCGGTGCGCAGCATCGACTTCAGCAGCTCGGGCTCGTCGACCAGCGGGATGCCGGCATTGATGTCGAGCATGTTGGCGCCGGCCTGCGCCTGGGCCAGGGCGTCGGCGGTCACGGTGGAGAGGTCCCCGTTGCGCAGCTCCTCGGCAAAGGCCTTGCGCCCGGTGGGATTGATGCGCTCCCCGATGATGCAGAAGGGCTGGTCGGCGCCGATGGTCACGCTAGCCGAGTGCGACCGAAGCACTGTATCCATGGGACTCTCTTTCGATTCGTGGGGGGATTCCGAGGCGAGCGCACAGCTTCGCGATGCCCGCGTCCTTGCGGAAGGAGATGAAGTGAAGGCCGGCCACGCCCGGCTGGGCCAGCGCGTGGGCGGCCAGCTCGTAGGCGATCTCGAAGCACTCGTGCTCGGCGTCCGGCGACCGTTGCACGCGGGCGACGGTCTCCGGCGGGACGTCGATGCCCGGCACATGGGAGGCGACGAAGCGCATGCCGCCGACGGTGCGCAGGATGCAGATCGAGGGGATGATCGCCATCCGCTCGGTGAGGCCGATGTCATGGGCCGTGCGCATGAAGCGCTCGAGCAGTTCGGTGCGGTAGCAGAGCTGAAGCTGCAGGAAGCTCGCGCCGGCCATCGCCTTCTTGGCGGCTCGGCGCACCCGGTGCTCGACCGGTGGCGCCGACGGGTTCTCCACCGCGCCCACGAAGAAGTGCGGCTTGGGATGGATCTCCCGGCCCGACAGGTAGTGGCCGCGGTCGAGCGCCCGGGCCAGCGCGATGAGCTGGATGCTGTCGAGGTCGAAGACGCGGCGGGCCTCGGGCTCGTCGCCCGCGGTCACGTCATCGCCCGTCAGGCACGACACGTTGACGATGCCGTACATGCCCGCGCCCATGAGGTCGGCCTCGAGCGCCAGCCGGTTGCGGTCCCGGCAGACGAGCTGCATGATCGGCTCGGCGCCGACCTCCTGGAGCCCGATCGAGACCGCCAGCGGCGAGACGTGAGCGTGGGCAGCCGGGTTGTCGGTGGCGTTGAAGGCGTCCACGTAGGAGCGCATCGGCTCAAGCTGGCGCTGCAGCTCGGCGTGGCCGCCCCCGTCGATGACCGGCATCTCGGCCGTGACGACGAACTCCCGTGCCGTCAGCTTGCGCTCAAGACCCGACATCCCACCCCTCAGGCACTCGCCGGTCGCGCCCGCTGAAGAGGTTCAGCCATGATGACGTGCCCTTCAGGCGGTTGTCGACGGGCGGGCGAACGCGGTCGATGTGCCCGCGCCACAGGGGCAGCCGCTCGGAGCGCTCGTAGGCCTTGACCCAGACACAGCGCATCTCGGGCTTGACCTCGCAGTGGCCGTCGGGGCGCACGCCCCCACAGGGGCCGTTCCGCAGCGTCTTGGGGCAGGTCATCGGGCACGTCAGCCCGGTGTCGTGCAGGACGCACTGCCCGCACATCTGACAGCCCCAGACAGGGCCTTTGACGGCGTGCTCCGCTTGGGCGAGCAGGCCGTGCCCTGTCACGCCGGTACCTTCTCCCGTCGCAGCTCGATGAGCTCCTTGGCCTTCTTGACCGCTGAGGAGGCGTCGGCCGAGTAGCCGTCGGCCCCAACGGCGTCGGCGTACTCCTGGGTCACGGGCGCGCCGCCGACCATGACGATCACGTCGTCGCGGATGCCGGCCTTCTCCAGGGCGTTGATGTTGGCCTTGAACATCGGCATCGTGGTGGTCAGGAACGCCGAGAAGCCGACGACGTCAGGACTGTGCTCGCCGATCTGCTCGACGAACTTCTCCGGCGGCACGTTGACGCCGAGGTCGATGACGGTGAAGCCGGCGCCCTCGAGCATGATGTTGCAGAGGTTCTTGCCGATGTCGTGGACGTCGCCCTTGACCGTGCCCATGAGGAACGTGCCCGTGCCGGCGGTGCCGGTCTCGGCGAGCAGCGGGCGCAGGATGTCCAGCGCGCCCTGCATCGCCCGGGCGGCGATGAGCATCTCGGGGACGAAGTAGTCGCCGCGCTCGAAGCGCGCTCCCACTTCCTCCAGGGAGGGGATGAGCGCGTCGTAGAGCATGCGCTCGGGCTCCAGCCCGTCTTCGAGACCGCCGTTGACGCCGTCTTTGACCGCGGGGGCATTGCCGACGAGCGTCTCGTCGTAGAGCAGCTGCAGGATCTCCTCATGGGTCATGCGGCGTGTTCTCCTTGCTCGGTGTTGCCGAGGCGCCGGCTCAGGATTCCGGCCTCCTCGATGAGGATGGGTTTAAGGGCGGCGACGCGCTCCGGGGTCATGCGCACGGTCGGTCCCGTGATGCTCAGCGCCGCGACCACCTGCCCACCGGCGCCGCGCACGGGGGCGGCGATGGCGGCCAGGCCGATCTCCAGCTCCTCGATCGCCTCGGCGAAGGCCACGCGGCGCACGCGCGCCAGCTCGGTCTTCAGCCGGGTGGGATCGGTGATCGTCTGCGCTGTGAGCGCGGACGGGCGCGCCGGGATCGGGGCGCGGCCGAAGGCCATGAACACCTTGCCGTTGGCGGTGCAGTGATAGTCGGCGGAGCGGCCGAGCCACTGCCCGGCCCCGAGAAAATGCCGGCTTTCGACCTGGGCGATGTGCTCGACTCCGTGTGGCCCGGGCACGGCCAGGTTGATGGTCTCGCCGGTGGTCTGGCCGAGGGCGTCGAGCGACGGGCGGGCCAGCTCGAGGATGCTGCGCTCCAGCATGCTGCGCTCCGCGACGCGCAGGATCGCGGGTCCCGGTCGTAGGCGCCCCCGCTCGCCGTCCTGCTCGACCAGCCCCTGGCGCTCGAGCGCCGAGACCAGGCGGGAGGCGGTGCTCTTGGGGATGCCGCTGGCGGAGGCCAGGTCGGTCAGGGCGACCGGCTGATCGGCCTCGAGCACCCGCACGAGCAGCTCGGCGCCGCGGTCGATGGCGGTGGTGCCGCGTGGGGTGGGCGGGATCATATCCTCGTGAAACTGTTGTTCCACGGGATGTATATTAGACGCGCACGTCGTCCCGTCAAGGAGGAAGGCCACCCATGTTCGTCAACGACATGCCCCGGTACGAGATCCTCAGCGAGGAGGCGATGGCCACGCTCGATCGCGGCTGGCGGCGCATCGTGAGCGAGCTGGGCGTCGAGTTCCTGCTGCCCGAGGCGGTTGAGGTCCTGCGCGCCGCCGGGCAGATCGTGGAGGATGAGAACCGCGTCCGGTTCGACCCCGAGTGGATCCTCGAGCAGGTGGCCAAGGCCCCCAGCGAGTTCGAGCTGCAGGCGCGCAACCCGGCCAACACCGCGCACATCGGCGGCAACCACATGGTGTTCGCGCCCGTCTACGGGTGTCCGTTCATCCGCGAGGGTGAGGTCCGCCGCGACGCCAAGATGGCCGACTTCGAGAACCTGGTGAAGCTGGCCCAGTTCTACCCTGAGCTGGACTCGCCCGGCGGCACCATCTGCGAGCCCGAGGACCGGCCGCTGGACAGCCGCCATCTCGACATGGTCTATGCGCTGCAGACGCTCACCGACAAGCCCTACATGGGGTCGGTGACCTCGGGTCCCAACGCTGCCGACACCATCCGGATGGGCGAGATCCTGTTCGGCGGTCGCGAGGCCATCGAGCGCGCCCCGGTCTCGATCTCGCTCATCAACGTCAACAGCCCGCTGCGCTACGACGACCGCATGCTCGGCGCGATGCTCGAGTACGTCAAGGCCAACCAGGCGGTCGTCATCACCCCGTTTTTGCTGATGGGCGCCATGTCCCCCGTGTCGCTGCCGGCGACGCTGGTGCAGCAGATGGCCGAGGGCTTGGCCGGGATCGCCCTGGCCCAGACGATCCGGCCGGGCGCCCCCGTGGTCTTCGGCTCCTTTCTCTCCAACACCGACATGCAGTCGGGCTCACCCTCGTTCGGGACGCCCGAGTCCGGCATCGGCGTGCTCTGCACCGGCCAGATCGCCCGGCACTTCGGCCTGCCCTGGAGGGGCGGGGGTGCGCTGAACGCCTCCCAGACCGTCGACGCCCAGGCGGCCTACGAGTCGCTGATGACCCTGCTGCCGACCTTCCTGGCCGGGACCAATTTCGTCATGCACTCCGCCGGGTGGTTGGAGGGGGGCCTGGTGTCCTGCTATGAGAAGTTCATCGTCGACGTCGAGCTGCTGCGCGAGCTGCGCCACGAATTCACCCCGCTGGAGATCGACGAGGCCTCGCTGGCCTTCGATGCGCACACCGAGGTCGGCGCCGGCGGGCATTTCCTGGGCGCGGCCCACACGCTCGAGCGCTTTCGCGAGTGCTTCTACCGCCCCATGCTCTCCTCAACGGAGAACTTCGACCGCTGGACCAAGAAGGGCGCGCGCGACACCACCACGCGCGCCGGCGAGATCTGGCGCCAGACGCTGGAGGACTACGAGAAGCCGCCCATCGACGACGCCATCGACACGGAGCTCAAGGAGTTCGTGGTGCGGCGGCGGACCGAGCTCGGCGACTGACGCTGGGCGGCGTAGAGGCGCTCGTCTTCGGCACCGTCTCGGCGTAGCTACAGCTCGTACCGGCTGAAGTGGACCGTGACCGTGTCGCGGACCTCGGTGACCACGAGGGTCACATCCCCGCAGTGCGGGCAGCGGGCCACCGGGCTCGGCGCCTTGGGGTAGACGACGAGCTCGGCGACGGCCGAGCTGCGGCCGCAGTGGCCGCAGGTTCCGTGCTCGGCGCTGACGTCGCGCCCCATCGACTGTGCCAGCGCTCCCGCCAGCGCGTTGCCGTCGACGGTGAAGTCCTCCATCGTGGTCTTCCTATCCGCTCGTGGGTCCGAATCGCTCGGTCTTGACGCGTCCCGGCGCGTGCCCGCGCGCCACCATCTCCCGGCTGATCGCCTCAACGAAGCCGGTGGGCCCGCACACGTAGATCGCCGGGGTCTCGCTCGCGGGCCACGTCACCGAGTCCAGCAGGGCGTCGTCGATGCGGCCCCGGTGCCCCGCCCACTCCGCCGGCCAGGAGCGCGTCAACGCCAGGCGCACGTCCACGCCGGGGCCCGGGCTCTGCAGCTCCTGTCGGTAGATGACGGCCTCGAGCGAGCGCGCCGAGTAGACGAGCCGGGCCGGCGTGGGGTTGGAGGTGGCGGTGCGATGACGGAGCATCGCCCGCAGCGGGACGACGCCCGAACCGCCGCCGAAGAGCAGCAGCGGACCGCCCTCGCTGCCGTCCCAGACAAACCAGCCGCCGATCGGGCCGCGCAGCTCCAGCTCGTCGCCCGCGCGCAGCTCCTCGGTCAGGTAGGGCGAGACCTCGCCGGCGTCGATCTCCTCCACCGTGAGCATCAGGTTCCCGTCTTCGGGCGCCGAGGCGATCGAATAGCTGCGCTGGGCCTGGTAGCCGTCCGGCGCGGTGAGGCGGATGTCGACGTGCTGGCCCGCGCGATGCCCGGCCCACTCGGGCGCGTCGAGGACGATGGTCCGGGTCCGGGCGGTCTCGGCAGTCACCTCGACCACGCGCGCCAGCTGCCAGGTCAGTCGCCCTGGTAGCGCTGCTCGCGCCATGGATCGCCGTAGTTGTGGTAGCCGTAGCCCTCCCAGAAGCCCGGCTCGTCGGCGACCGTGAGGGTGAGTCCCCGTACCCACTTGGCGCTCTTCCAGAAGTACAGGTGGGGGACGAGCAGCCGAGCCGGACCGCCGTGCTCGGGTTCCAGCGGGCGCCCGCCGTACTCGTAGGCGATCCACGCCTGGCCGTCCGTGACGTCGGCCACGGGGACGTTGGTGGTGTAGCCCCCGTCGCTCCATGCCGTCAGGTACGCCGCCTGGGTGTGCACGTTGGCAAACAGCGTGTCGAGCGACACCCCGCGCCAGGTGGTGTCGAGCTTGGACCACTTGGTGACGCAGTGGATGTCCCGCGTGATCGTCTCGGCCGGCAGTTGCATCAGCTCGGGCCAGGACCACGAGACGGTCGACTCGACGGCGCCGTCGATCGTGAACGACCAGTCGCTCAGGCTCGGCCGCGGCGTGGGGCCGGCCGACAGGACCGGGAAGTCGCGCGTGACGTACTGGCCGGGGGGCACGCGCGACGGATCGGCCGTCCCGTGACGGCGTCCGGTGAATCCGCGTGAGATCGGCGACATGGTCCCACGGGCGACTCTACCGGCCGGCGCCCATCGCGTCAGCCCCGCGCACCTCATAGCCGGCTCCCTCCAGCGCGGCGACGATCTCATCGCTGTGCTTCGGGCTGCGCGTCTCCAGCGTGATCTCCACGCCCGTCTCCCGCACGTGCAGCGCGACGGCGTCGCGCACGTGGTCGGCGTGGACGACGTTCCCGCCCGCCTCGGCGATGAGGGTGAGCAGGGCGGCCAGGCCGCCGGGGCGGTCCGAGATGCGCGTGAACAGGCGGATGCGGCGGCCCATCAGGGTCTCGTTGCGCTGCGCGACGGCCGCGAGCAGACCGGCGTCGACGTTGCCGCCCGAGAGCACGATCACCGTGGCGCCGGTGGGGGAGGGCGAGACCTTGCCGGCCAGAAGCGCCGCGACGCCGGCGGCGCCGCCGCCCTCGACGACCAGCTTGGAGCGCTCGAGCAGCCACACCATGGCGGCGGCGATGTCCTCCTCGGAGACCACCACCATGTCGTCGACCCATCGCTGCACGAGCGGGAGGGTGATGTCCCCGGGGCGCTTGATGGCGATGCCGTCCGCGATCGTCGGCCGTGCCTGGAACGTGACCGGACCCGCCCGCCCGGCGTCGCGCAACGACTCGGGGAACGGCGCGCACGCGTCGACCTGCACCCCGACCACCCGCGCCTGGGAATGGCGCGCCCTCACCACCCCGGCGATCCCGGAGATGAGCCCGCCGCCGCCCACGGGCACCACCACCTGGGCGAGGTCGGGGACGTCCTCGAGCAGCTCGAGGCCGAGGGTGGACTGACCGAGGATGATGTCGGGGTCGTCGAAGGGGTGCACGAAACCAGCCCCGGTCTCCTGCGCGCGCGCCCGCGCGGCGGCCACGCACTCGTCCACCGAGTCACCCTCCAGGTGCACGATCCCGCCGAACGCCTCCACCGCGGCCGCCTTGGCCACCGGTGCCTCGCGCGGCATGAACACCTCGCAGCGCAGCCCTTTGGCGCGCGCCGCGTAGGCGAGCGACTGGCCGTGGTTGCCGGCGCTGCCGGCGACCACCCCGGGCGCGTCCTGCAGGTGCGAGATCTTATGAACGGCTCCACGCAGCTTGAACGAGCCCGTCCGCTGGAGGTTCTCGGCCTTGAGCAGCAGCCGGCCGCCGCAGCGCTCGGACAGGCTGTGGGAGGTGAGCAGCGGGGTGTGGCGCGCGAGCGTGTGGACGATCTCGGCGGCGGCCGCAGACTCGCCGGCGGCGATCCGGGCCGCCACCTCGTCGGCGGCGGTGGCCGGGGGCTCGCCTGAACCGGGGCGGAGGGCTTGGCGCGGCATCGGGCAAATGTTAGACTCGTAACCGATGACTCATATATCAGTCGTCAGGCTCGGGAGCAACGTCGAAACGCCATCTTGGCGCCGTCGTTCACCGCCACGCTGATCGTGAGCACCGAGACCGGCCAGCCCCGGATCGCGCGCGAGCTGCTCGCCGATCGCGCCTACGCCGACCTGCGAGACTGGATCGTGACGCTGCGGATCGCCCCGGGCGCCCCCATCGACGAGGACGTTCTGGGCGGGGAGATGGGGATCGGGCGCACGCCCGTGCGCGAGGCCATCAAGCGTCTGGCGCTCGAGAACCTCGTCACCGTGTTCCCGCGACGCGGGACGTTCGCCTCGGAGATCAACATCACCGACCTGGCCGACATCTCCGACGTGCGCATGCAGCTGGAGGGCCACGCCGCCTATCGCGCCGCGCAGCGCATCACTCCGGCGCAGCGCATCGAACTGAACGCGCTCCTGGCCGAGCTGGCCGGAAGCCGGGGCAGTGACGACATCGAGGCGCTCATGGGCCTCGACGCGCGGGTGCACCGCTTCATCCACCGGGCGGCCGGCAACCCCTACCTGGAGGACTCGCTGGGCCGCTACTTCAACCTGTCGCTGCGGATCTGGTACCTGGTGCTCGACCGGCTGCCGCACCTGTTCACCCGCGTGCACGAGCATGCCGCGCTCCTGCACGCGATCGCCGACGGCGACGCCGAGCGCGCGCGGGCGATCATCAGCGAGCACATCGAGATCTTCGAGCGCGAGATCCGCGCCGTACTGTGAGCGTCGGTACGACACCACCGTCGTACCGACCGTGAGAGAGGGAGGGACCTGACATGCGCTACGACTACGTGATCATCGGAGGCGGCTCGGCGGGCTGCTGCCTGGCCAACCGGCTCAGCGCCGACCCCGGCACCCGCGTGCTGGTGCTGGAGGCCGGCCGCAACGACTCGCTGTGGGACCTCTACATCCACATGCCCGCCGCCCTGTCGTTCCCGATTGGCAACCGCTTCTACGACTGGCGCTATGAGTCAGAGCCCGAGCCCTACATGGACGGGCGCCGCGTCTACCACGCCCGGGGGAAGGTGCTCGGCGGCTCGAGCTCGATCAACGGCATGATCTTCCAGCGCGGCAACCCGATGGACTACGAGCGCTGGGCGGCCGACCCGGGGATGGAGACGTGGGACTACGCCCACTGCCTGCCGTACTTCAAGCGCATGGAGAACGCGGTGAACGCTCCCGAGGACAACCCGTTCCGCGGCCACGACGGCCCGCTCAAGATGGAGCGCGGCCCCGCCGTCAATCCCCTGTTCAGGGCCTTCTTCGCCGCCGTCCAGGAGGCCGGCTACCCCCTGACCGACGATGTCAACGGCTACAAGCAGGAGGGCTTTGCCGCCTTTGACCGCAACATCTACCGGGGCCACCGGCTGAGCGCGGCCCGCGCGTACCTGCACCCGGTGGAGGACCGGCCCAATCTGGAGGTCCGGACCCGCGCGCTCGTGACCAAGATCAACTTCCAGGGCAAGCGGGCCGTGGGCGTCGACGTGGTGCACAACCGCCGCAGCGAGACGATCGAGGCCGGCGAGGTGCTGCTGTCCGGCGGGGCCATCAACTCGCCGCAGCTGCTGCAGCTGTCCGGCGTGGGCCGCGCCTCCGAGTTGCGCGCCCTCGGCGTCGACGTCGTGGAGGACGTGCCGGCGGTGGGCGAGAACCTCCAGGACCACCTCGAGGTCTACATCCAGTACCGCTCCAAGCAGCCCGTGTCCGTGGCCCCGGCGCTCAAGTGGCGCAACCGGCCCTGGGTGGGAGCGGCGTGGCTGCTGGGGCGCCGCGGGCCCGGCGCCACCAACCACTTCGAGGGCGGCGGCTTCATCCGCTCCAACGAGGACGTGGCCTACCCCAACCTGATGTACCACTTCCTGCCGGTGGCGATCCGCTACGACGGCACCGCGCCTCAGGGGCACGGCTACCAGGTCCACGTCGGGCCCATGTACTCCGACGCTCGCGGCTGGATCAAGATCAAGTCCACCGACCCCCGGGAGCACCCGGCGATCCAGTTCAACTACCTGTCGACCAAGACCGACCGGCGCGAGTGGATCGAGGCCGTGCGCATCTCGCGCAACATCCTCAACCAGCCCGCCTTCGAGCCCTACAACGATGGGGAGCTCTCGCCCGGGCCCACGGTGGAGACCGACCAGGAGATCCTCGACTGGGTGGCCAAGGACTCAGAGACGGCGCTTCATCCCTCGTGCACGTGCCGGCTGGGCACCGCTGAGGACTCGGTGATCGACCCGCTGACGATGCAGGTCCACGGCCTGGAGGGCGTCCGGGTCATCGACGCCTCCGCGATGCGCTACGTCACCAACGGCAACATCTACGCGCCGACGATGATGCTGGCCGAGAAGAGCGCCGACCTCATCATGGGCAACACGCCGCTGGAGCCGCTCAACGTGCCCTTCTATCGCCACATGGCGAAGGACGGG